>JADMKH010000038.1 GCA_018780025.1 Thiobacillus sp. | reverse complement strand
GGTGCAGATCGTGCCGCTGTTCTTCCAGACCTCCACCACCACCGCGGTGGCGGGCCTGAAACCCTACGCACCGTTGCAGCTGTCGGGACGCGACATTTACATCCGCGAAGGCTGCGTCGGTTGCCATTCGCAGATGATTCGTCCGTTCCGCGCCGAGACCGAACGCTATGGTCACTATTCGGTGGCGGGCGAATTCGTCTACGACCGGCCCTTCCTGTGGGGGTCCAAGCGTACCGGCCCCGATCTGCATCGCGTCGGCGGGCGTTATTCCGATGCTTGGCATGTGGCGCATTTGTTGAATCCGCGCGACGTGGTGCCGGAGTCGAACATGCCGGCTTATCCCTGGCTCGACCGTCCGCTGAAAGATGCCGCCATCCAGAAGAAGATGCGCATGCTGAACCTCGTCGGCCACGGCTATACCGAACAGGACATCAGCGACGCGCCCGCCGCGCTGGAAGGCAAGACCGAGATGGATGCGCTCATCGCCTACCTGCAGGTGCTGGGCACCCACGCCCCAAGGAACTGACATGGACAGCGGAACCATCAGCGGCATCGTCACGGCCGTTTTCGTCGTGGTGTTCATCGGCATCGTCTGGTGGGCATTCAGCAAGAGCAACAAGCAGCGTTTTGAGGACGCCGGCAAGCTGCCCTTCGACGAAGACGACATGCCCGCCCAACAAGGAGACAAGCAATGAGCGATTTCACACACGGCTTCTGGCCGATCTATATCAGCGTCCTCACCCTGCTGAGCATCATCGGCACCTGGGTGTTTCTCAAAAAGCAAACCACCCGCAAGCTCGCGCCCGGCGAAAAAGCCGAACTGATGAAGCACACCTGGGACGGCGATTTGCAGGATCTGAACAACCCGCTGCCGCGCTGGTGGCTGGGCCTGTTCTACGGCACGATGGTGTTTGCCGTGGTGTACCTGCTGCTGTGGCCCGGATTAGGTAATTTTGCCGGGCTGCTGGGCTGGACCTCCACGGGGGAATACGAAGCCGAGGTGAAAGCCGCCGAAGCCAAATTCCAGCCGGTGTATGCCGGGTTCATGCAGCAGGACATCGCTACGGTTGCCGCCGACCCGGACGCGCGCGCCATCGGCAAGAACCTGTTCCTGACCTATTGCTCGCAATGTCATGGCTCGAATGCGGAAGGCTCAAAAGGCTTCCCCAACCTGACCGATCGCGACTGGCTGTACGGCGGCGACCCCGAAACCATCGTGGCGACCATCACCCATGGCCGCGCCGGGATGATGCCGGCAATGGGCGGGGCGCTGGGCGAAGACGGCACCAGGGCCGTCGCCAATTACGTGTTGTCGCTGTCGGGCCGCAAACACGATGCCGCGTTGGCAACGGCAGGCCAGGCGAAGTTCGCCGAGAACTGCGCCGCCTGCCACATGCCTGATGGCACCGGCATGCAGGCACTGGGCGCGCCCAACCTCACCGACAAGGTGTGGCTGTATGGCGGCTCTGAAGCCGCCATCATCGAGACCATTGCCAAGGGTCGCAACGGCGCCATGCCGCCCATGACCCAAACGCTCGGCACCACCTCCAACCAGCAAGCCAAGTTGCACTTGCTGTCAGCCTACGTTTACGGCCTGTCGCAGAAGCAATAAGCCGCACCGCTCGCCGGCCTGTCCGGCGGGCCGCTTGAACGCATTGCACCGCATGATCGAGTAGTGCATTCAAGCGGCTCAGTCCACCCACGGAAAACAGAAAACACTTTGGCCCAGGAAAAACCGTCACCCTCCGCAGACGTCCCGATCGAGCAGCAGCTCTATGCGATCCAGCAGAAGATCCAGCCGCGTGCGGTGCACGGGGTGTTTGCCAACTGGCGGATCGCGCTGGTGCTGCTGACCCAGGCGCTCTACTACGGTCTGCCCTGGCTGCAATGGGACAACCGGCAGGCTGTCTTGTTCGACCTGGCCGCGCGCAAGTTCTACATCTTTGGCCTGGTGTTCTGGCCACAGGATTTCATTTATCTCACCGGCCTGCTGATCCTGGCGGCGCTGGCGCTGTTCCTGTTCACCGCAGTGGCCGGGCGGCTATGGTGCGGCTATGCCTGCCCGCAGACCGTGTACACCGAAATCTTCATGTGGGTGGAAGAATGGCTGGAAGGCGACCACCTCGCGCGCAAGAAACTCGACAAGTCGCCGTGGAATGCTGCCAAGCTGAAAAAGCGCGGGCTCAAGCATGCCGTGTGGCTTGCGATTGCGTTGTGGACCGGCTTTACCTTTGTCGGCTATTTCACGCCGATCCAGACGCTCGCCGTCGAAGCGATGCGCGCCAGTCTCGGCCCGTGGGAAAGTTTCTGGATCCTGTTCTACGGCTTTGCCACCTGGGGCAATGCCGGCTTCATGCGCGAACAGGTGTGCAAATACATGTGCCCGTATGCGCGTTTTCAGAGCGTGATGTTCGACTCCGACACGCTGACCGTCACTTACGACGATTCACGCGGCGAGCCGCGCGGCTCGCGCAGCA
>JADMKH010000029.1 GCA_018780025.1 Thiobacillus sp. | reverse complement strand
GGCAAGCATCCCTACATCTATGACCGTCTCGTTCCGGAATTCAGCTCGATACTCGAAAAATACAATAACGAGCAAATCTATATTTCACGTACTGTATCCGAAATGATCTTCTGGCCTGACGAATGGTGTGCCCTGTTCAAGACGCATTGCGTCCCACCCATGCCTCTGCGCTGGTGGAGAGCCCCCACAAGACCTGTAAGCGCCCGTGTCGTGGCATTTCCGGGTGACCCGAATCCACCGGACGCGCTGCTCGGGATTTGGCCTGCCAAAAAATGGTACAAGAAAATTTACAAGCATATTTTACCGGCGACATGGATTGCCGATTATTGGCGTGAATAGACGGGCCTTTGTATCTGTCCTGTCCCCTTGGTGTTGAGCAGAATATTCGTGCCACAGACTGAAAGCCTTATTCCTGGAGACATGATCCGGGTCAAATTGATTAGCCGTTCTCCAGCCGAGCATTGGCGGCATCAATTGCCGCACGGCAATGCGCGATGGGGACGTTGCGAGTATCTTTTCGATCGTGATGCAAGGGACTACGACTGGCTGGTTGTTTATGACGACATCCCGCCAGGAAAAAATGAAGCCAGGGGTGGCAGCAGTGAAGCACTGGCCTGTGCAGCATCCAATAGCATATTGGTGACCACCGAGCCATCATCCATAAAAACATACGGCAATAACTTTACACGTCAGTTTGGCGTCGTTCTCACCACTCAGGAAGAATGGGCTTTACCTCACCCGCAACGCATCTATTCGCAATCCGCCTTGCAGTGGTTCTATGGTGTAGGAGCCCAACGCCTCATTTCATTCGACGAGATGGAGGCGCATCCTTCTGTCGCCAAGACCCGCGACCTGTCGATGGTGTTCTCACCCAAGAGCATGCGGCATACCCTGCATTGGCGCCGTCATGAATTCATGCAACGGTTGATGGCCAGCATGCCGGAGATGGATGTCTTTGGCCGGGGCGCCCGCCCGCTGGGTGACAAGGCCGAAGCGCTGGATGCGTACCGTTATCATGTGGCTATCGAGAACTATATCGGCGTTCACCATTGGACGGAAAAACTGGCGGACTCATTCTTGGGTATGACCTTGCCGTTTTATGCCGGCTGCCCAAATGCCGTGGACTACTTCCCGGCCGAGAGCTTCATTCCCATTGACATGAAAGACCCAATCGGCGCCGCATGCATCATTCGTCAAGCCATCACGAATAATGAATACGAGAAACGCCTGCCTGCCATTATCGAAGCGCGTCGCCGGGTGCTTTTTGAATATAATTTTCTTGCGGTTGTTTCGCGTGAAATAGAGAAACGTCATCACACCAATTCGCAAACCGGTGATTTCAGTGTCGTTTATTCACGCCATGCCTTGCGAAAGAAAAGCGTATCTTTTGGCTTGCAGGACATGTACGGGAAGGCACGCGCCCGTGTAATTCATCTGGTTCGCGGATACTAAATCCGGCGCAGTGCGCGGGCAAGCTGTTCGTACAGATCCAGTGTCTGCGACAGCATGGTGCGCAACGGATAAAAATCTCCCTCCGGCACGGAGACGGGATGCTGCAACAGGGAGGCGATGCGTTGCGTGGCCGCGCCGATATCCCCCAGCGGCAGCAGGCCATCCGGATAAATCGTGCGCAGGATTTCGCCGACGCCGCCGTGGTCGTAGCCCGCCGTCGGCACGCCCAGCCGCAGCGCTTCCAGCGTGGTGCGGCCGAACGATTCAGGCTGGATGGAAAGCGACAGAACCAGATTCGAGATGGCCAGAATGTTTTTCAGGTCGTCGCGCTGGCCGGTGAAGCTGATGTCGGCTTCCAGCCCCCTGCTGCGCACGCGGTAGCGCAGCTTGTGCAAATAGCGCTGCTTGGAGGCCGCCGCGCCGCCGACGATGAGGCCGTGCACGGCCAGGCCGCGCCGCTTCATCCGGGCGACCAGTTCGATGAAGTCTTCATGCCCCTTGAGGCGGGTGATGCGGCCGGGCAGGGTGAGCAGCTGTTTGCGTGCGGCGTGCGGGAACTGGGCAAAAAATGCCTGCTGCCAGACCGGGTCGGGCTTCCAGCCGTGCGGATAAGCCTGGCCGTCGACGCCGCGCGGGATGATCTGGATGCGAGCTGCCTGCGTGCCGGGGTATTCGCGCAGGATGTAATCGCGCACGGTGTCGGACACCGCGATCACCCGTTCGCCCTGCGTCATGATGCGGCTGTAGCGGTTGACGCCGTACATGCCGTGCACTGTGGTGACGAAACGCGGTCGGGTGGCCGGGTTCATGCCGCGCCAGGCGAGGTAAGCGATCCATGCCGGCACGCGCGAGCGCACGTGGACGATGTCGACCTTCTGCTCCAGCAAAAATTTGCGCAGCTTGCTGACGAGCAATAAGGTTTTAAGCGATTTTTTGCCGATCGGCCAGGCGAAGTGCTCGGCGCCCGATGCGACGAGCGGCGCGACCTGCCGCCCGCCCGCCGACATTACCAGCGCGCGGTGGCCACGTTCGATGAGTGCTTGCGCGACTTCTAGCGTGCCGCGTTCCACCCCGCCGGATTCCAGCGCGGGCAGCAATTGCAGGACGGTCAGTTTTTTTTCTTCAGCCATTCAAGTATCCAGGTTGCACAGCGGCCGGCCTCGGCCAGCGGGTGCGTGTTGGGGTGCAGGGTGTCGCTCGCGCACCAGTTCGCAAAGCGGGTGATGCGCTGCGCCTCGGTCAGATGGGCGATTGCCCGGCCGACGTGGCTGGTCGGGTTGAGTGGCAGATCGAATACGCCGACCGCCGCGCCTGCCGTCAGCGCTTCGAACACCATCGAGGCGCTGTCTGGCGTTACCCACACAGTGCTGCTATGGGCGAGTTGCGCGGGCAGCCAGTCGGGCGATGTTTCGGTGTGCGGGACGACAGTCAGATTGGGGAAGGGCGGGAGTTGCGACAGAAAGTCTGTCGGCGTGCGGCGCGAGGTGGTGAGTGTCCAGTGCGTGCTGGGCGTGCGCGCGAGGATGCTTTTGATCTGAACCTGAATTGCGTCGCTACCCCAGTCGAAATGCTTCGATGCACCGCCGATCAGGAGCAGGCCGTGGCGCGCATCGCCGCATTTCGATTGGGGTAGCGCTGCCGGGCGGATGCGGTTGAGTGCCCCCTCAGTTGCCAGCGTGTGCGCATCCGCCGCGACGCCATCGTGCCGGGGAAGGATGCACAGATCGAAGCAGTTGCGCGGCAGGCTGGGCTTCATCAGCACCACGGCCCGCCCGCCGCGTGCGCGCCGTGTCGCCAGCAGCGTCAGGTGGGTGGCGTGTCCCGCGCCGACGATCAGGTCGGGGTCGGGAAGGGATGCGCCGGGCGCGCGCTTCAGCAGCAAGGCCAGCCCGGCGCGCCAGGCGGGCAGGGCAGGGAGGGTGAAAATTTCGGTGGGGGTGGCGCGCGCCAGCGCCTCGGCCAGCCCGAGCGACTGGTTCACATGGCCGGGCTTGCCGTCGCTGACGACCCAGACCACCAGCGGCGGATGCGTCGCGGCGGAATCAGACAACGAGCAGCCCCGTGTCCTCGTACAGGTCGTCCAGTGTCAGCGTCAGCCGCGTGCCGTCGCACGCCACGTCGATGCGGTCGTCGGCGGACAGTTCCTGCTCGAACCAGGCGTCGTGCGCATCGCGAAAAAAAACCTTGGCCCACAGCCGTTCCGAATCGACCAGCAGGTAATAGCGCAGGCTGGTCAGCCCGCGATAGGCCGCCCATTTTTCGCGCACGTCCACGCTGGCGGTGGCCGGGGAAAGCACTTCGGCGATGAAACAGGGCGATTGCTTGTAAATCGGGTGATCGTCGGCGGGGTCGCACACCAGCATGGCATCGGGGTAGTAATACGTCGCCGAGGCCGCCAGCCGTAGCTTCATGTCGGCCATGAAGGCCCGGCAGGGCTTGCCGCGCGTGGCGCTGCGCAGATGGAAGGCAATGTTGAGCGCGATGCGGTTATGCCGCTCGCTCGCGCCCGCCATGGCGTAAATCTCGCCGCCGACGAGTTCATGCTTGACCGCAGCGGTCTCTTCCTGACGCAGGTAGTCGTCTTCATGCGTGGGTTCGTACGAGTGGGCGTGTGACATGACAACTCCTTGTAGATTCCTTGTAGATCGAATAATTGGCCCGGCCAGATTAAAACCGGATTGCTTCGTTGGCCAGCCCGCTCAATGACGGAAAACATGAATTATTGAGCATTCCGTAATATGCCTATGAACCATTTTCAGGCGAAGTGGCGTGGGCGCGCCTCCCCCTTCAAGGGGGAGTGAATCAACCCATCCCCCTTGAACCCACCTCCATCCTAACCTTCCCCCTGAAGGGGAAGGAACGATCGCCCCTCCCCCTTGAAGGGGAGGACGTTTTGCGGCAACTGAAAAGGGTTCATAGGCATATTCCGTAATAGCCAGCCGTAGGTCGGCAAGACTTTGCCGACACCCAGCCTGTCGACCCGTATTTCCAGCGTCATCGCAAGGAACAACACATAACGGTGAAAGAGCCTTAATCAATGCGCTGGATTGCCGCGTTTTGCTCGCAATGACGGCCATATCGAATTAATCAGCATTTCCTTAGCAGACCCAACGACGAGCGTCCTTGAGCAAGAGCAGGAGTTGCTGCTCTCTCAAGGGCGAGGCAATAAAGCCGAAGCGCGTGTAGAAACGGGTGGCATCTTCGTCGATGGGATGGGTCAGCATCGCCCGGATGCCTGCCTGCTCGGCAATCACGAGTGTGCGTCGAATAGCGTCCTGCAATAACGCTGCGCCGATGCCTTGCCCTTGATCCCGTTTCGATACCGCCAAGCGCGCCAGGATCACGACTGGGACTGGATACTGCCCCATCCCTTTGCGGATACGTTCCGGGGCATCCAGCGAATCGACCTGTCCGACGGTCAAGCTGAAGAAGCCTGCGACCCGGTCATCATCGGCGACGACGAAGGTCTTGGCGGATCCGCTACCTTGCGCCTGGCGGGCGTGATGCACCAGCCACGCGTTGAGTGCTGGTTTGCCACAGTCAAACGATTCCAACTGGTGCTGCGCCCCGAGGGACACAGGGCCACGCATGCTCATCGAGCATTCCAGGGTGCAGGTCGCGCAAACAAGTCGCGCAGCCCCTGGTTGTCTTGCTCCGGGCGATCCAGCAGGTCCATCAAGGCCTGGTATTGCCCACTCGACACCATGAACAGGCGCTGGTCGAGCAGGGTTTGCTCGGCGGCCTGACAGGCACTGTCGAGGATGAAGTCGGTAAGCGACTTGTGCGTCACGTCGGCTGCGCGACGCAACACGGCTTCTTGCTCGGGTGTGGCACGCAGCCCCAAGCGTGCGGATCGGGTTGTGGCAGCGGTCGCAGCAGTCATGATTGCACCTCGGTTTGTTAGCTCAATTGTCGTCATGTTAGTACAAACGACAAACGCCTTCTACCCTGACCAGCTTCGGGTCAGTGCGGATGACCATGTATAGGGCTGCGCGTCGAGCGCGGGTGCGGCACCTTCCATCAGGCTCACCAGCAATTCCGCCGACGCCGGCGCCATGGTTACCCCGTAACGAAAATGCCCCGTATTGACGAACACATTGTCGAAATCGGGATGGCGGTCGATGACCGGAATATTGTCGGGCGAGCCGGGGCGCAATCCGGCCCAATGCTGCACTGGCTGCAATCCGGCCAGCTCGGGCAGCAGTTCGGCGGCCTCAAGGTGCAGGCGCTGGCGCGTCGCGTCGTCGGTAGTCTTGTCGAAGCCGGCATCTTCTATGGTGCTGCCCACCAGCACGTGCCCATCGCGGCGCGGAATCAGATACAGCCCATGGCGATACAACACGGTGTTGAGTACGCCCGGTTCCAGTTTGAATAACAGCATCTGGCCTCGCATCGGGCGGATTTTCGGCGTGGCCGCCAGTTCGGCCAGGCCCAGCCCCGACCAGGCGCCCGTGGCGAGCACCACGCTATCGGCCTGAAAGGTTCCGTTTGCCGTTTGCACTGCGGTCACCCGTCTGTTTTGGGCCACGACCCCGACGGCCGGGCAGTGTTCATGGATCACGCCCCCCAATTGCACCACCGCCGCGCGCAAAGCTGCCACCAGGCGCGGGTTGCGCACCTGCGCCACGTCGGGCAACCAGATGCGGCTTTCTTGAGGGAGACGCGGATTGATTCCGTCATCGCGAGGAACGAAGTGACGTGGCGATCCAGAGGCCGTTGATTTGGCGGACATTCTGGATTGCTTCGCGGAGTTTATGCCCTTCAGGGTGCTCGCAATGACGGCTTTTGGATTGATCAGTGATTTCTTAAGGGTATTGAGTGACGCGGGTAGCGGGTGCGGGCAATCCCGCTGCGCCGCCATGCCATGCGCCGCACACCAGGCCAGCGCCTGCTCCGGCGCCGCCACATCCAGAGCCAGCATGCCGCATTGCCACAATTCCGCATCCAGTCCCGATGTCGCCTCAATGTCCGCAACCCACGCAGCGTAGGCGGCCATTGACCGCAGAGCGAGCGCTGAAACCGCCTCGGCGTAATCCCACGGCAACAGCGGAGAAAGAATTCCGCCCCCCGCCCAGGATGACTCGGCACCCGTTGCACCGCGATCCAGAACGGTGACCCCGCATCCGCGTTGCAGCAAGGCCAACGCCACGCTCAGACCGGATATGCCGGCGCCCGCTATCAATGTGTGGCCAGTCAAACGGGCTGTCCTTTTGAATGCTGGCGGGCAGATGGTTTTTTCATCGCGCCCATTTTAGGGGGGATTGTCCGGGCTCGCCATGTCGATTGCTCATCGTCCTGGCTACAGAATCTTCAACATTAACCGTAATAGGCAGATGGCACGGCTTGGGTAATGGGCGCATGGGACATGCTGAAACCCGCCTGTTCGCTCAAAGCTACCGGTCATCGGTAAACCATAGCGCCTTGCCTGTCCGGCGCTTAGGATGCAAGTCATATAAAAAGGGAAGAGACATGAAGTCAGGCAGACAAAACGGATTCACCCTGATTGAACTGATGATCGTAGTGGCGATCATTGGCATCCTGGCATCGATTGCCATGCCGGCCTATCAGGAATACGTGAAGCGGGGGAACCGCGCCGCCGCGCAGGCTCAGATGATGGACATCGCCAACCGCCAGCAACAGTTCCTGTTGGCCAACCGTGCCTACGCCAGTAAAGCCACGCTGGAAGCCAGCGGCTATGCCCTTCCCAGTGAACTCGTCGGAAAATATACCTACGACATCACTCTGGGGGCGGGCACAGTCCCGTCCTTCACCATCGCCTTTACCGCAACGGGTTCGCAAGCCAGCGATGGCAACCTGGGCCTCAACAGCGAAGGGATCAAGACCCCGGCCGCAAAATGGTAACGCTTCTATTCCCTTCCCCCATGCACAGACAGTGCGGCACCTCCATGATCGAAGTGCTGGTCACCATCGTCATTCTGGCCATTGGCTTGCTGGGCCTGGCCGGGCTGCAAGCGCGTTTGCAATCGTCCGAAATGGAAGCCTACCAGCGTACCCAGGCGCTCATCCTTCTTAACGACATGGCCAATCGCATCACCACCAACCGGGCTAATGCAGTGAACTATGTCACTGGCACCCCGCTCGGTGTTGGCGCAACAAACTGCAACGACACATCAGACAGACAAAAGACCGATGCCAGCGAATGGTGCAACGCCCTGCAAGGCGCGGCGGAAACCACCGGCGGCAACAAGGTTGGCGCCATGGTCGGCGGGCGCGGCTGTGTCGAAAACCTCGGTGGCGGCGAATACCTTATCACCGTCGCCTGGCAAGGCATGGCCCCCATCTCCGCCCCGCCTGCCAGCGTTGCCTGCGGGCAGAATCTTTACAACGGCGCGGCCGGCTCATCCTGCACCGGAGACTTGTGCCGTCGCGCCATTACCACGGTCGTCCGTATCGGGAATCTGACGTGAACATGACTATCGGAAAATTGCCTGCGACCCGGTATGCCGTGCATGCCCGGGGCCTTTCCCTGATCGAACTGATGATCGCCATCACCCTCGGCATGATCGTCATGGCGGCGGTGCTGGCCTTGTTTCTCAACATCACCCGCAGTAACAGCGAACTGGCCAAGACCAACCGGCTGATTGAAAATGGCCGCTTTGCCATCCAGGTATTGCAAAACGATCTTGTTCATGCCGGATTTTGGGGGGAGTTAAGACCCGCTACCCCCTTAGCCATTCCCGATCCCTGCCTGGCTGTTGGGTCCTGGGACGCGGCGTACAAAGCAAATATGCTGGGCATTTCTGTGTTGGGGTACAACAGCGCCACCATTCCCGGAAGTTGCACTGCGGTTACCGGGGCGCAGGCCAATAGCGATGTTCTGGTGGTTCGGCACGCGAACACATGCACGGCCGGCAGCGCAAACTGTGATGGCAGTGCCGACACCGGGCCGCATATTCAGGTGTCCGGCTGCACTGCCGCGCCACTCGAAGCGGCGTATGTGGTCGATTCCACGACCTTCCCGCTTAGAAACAAGGATTGCACCACAATCGCCGCGCGGCGGAAAGTCGTCTCGAATATCTATTATGTCAAAGACAATACCTTGATGCGTGTTGCGTTCATCAATGGCGTTTATCAAGCAGCTCAGCCCTTGATCGAGGGCATCGAAGCATTCCGCGTTGAATATGGCATCGACACGGACGGCAACGGCAGCGCCGATACCTATGCATCCTGCGCACCTTGCACGCTGGCTCAGCTTGCCAATGTTGTCGCCGCCAAAACCCATGTTCTCGCGCGCAATCTTGAGGCTACGCCCGGCTACACCGACAGCAAGGCTTACAAACTGGGCGCTACTGCTTTTACTGTCCCGTCAGCCGATGTTGGCTTCAAACGACACGTTTTTTCCAGCACCGTCCGCCTCGTCAATCCGTCCGGGCGCAGGGAGGTGCCATGAATCACATGCCTGTTTTCCACCACCAGCGCGGCGTAACCCTCATAGTCGGTCTCATCATGCTGGTGCTCATCACGCTGATGGTGACGAGCGCTTTCATGCTGAGCAACACCAATCTCAAATCCGTGGGCAACATGCAGTTCCGGGACGAGGCCATTGCCGCAGCCAACGTTGCGATCGAGCGCGTGGTGAGCAGCGATTTCACCACAGCGCCTGCCGACAGCACTCAACCCGTTGATTT
Organism: Thiobacillus sp.; assembly: GCA_018780025.1. Taxonomy (GTDB): domain Bacteria; phylum Pseudomonadota; class Gammaproteobacteria; order Burkholderiales; family Thiobacillaceae; genus Thiobacillus. The sequence continues at coordinate 11,134 of JADMKH010000029.1, read as the reverse complement.
GGATAATGACGGCACGGCCGAATACACCATTAACGTGCTCAAACCCGCGTGTATTAAATCCGTCGGTATTACCACGCTGCCAGCCAGCGATCCCGATGCAGTGAAATGCAAATCCGGTGGCGGAGTTGTGCTGTGTTTCGAAACGGTCTGGGAAATTAGCGCAACTGTCAGCCCCACCAATGCGGCGGCGGCAACGGGCGCCGCCGCCACCGTCAAGCAGGGGATCAGTAAAAGAGTGAATGTGACGGGCGCCAGTAGTTGCGCGTGAGCGAATTGAAATATGTTGCCGCTTTGCGCGGCAAGGAGTGGGTGAAATGTTGAACAAATGGATGAAAACGGTGTTGACAGCGTTTTTGGCGTTTTCGTACGCAGGCGCTCAGGCAGAGGATATCGACCTGTTTGCTAGCCCACCGTCCGGGGGCGCGTCGAATGTATTGTTCATCATCGATAACGCGGCTAACTTTTCAGCCAGCGCAACGCATGGCTGTACTTATAAAGATGGCGGCGGCACACCCTCTCTTGGTAACACCACAGGGGGGATGGAACAATGCGCACTATATAACGCGATTTCAAGCCTGAAAGTCAGCCCGGACGGTTCTGCCCTGATGAATATTGGCTTGATGGCCTATAACGCGAATAAATTTGTCGACTGGGTGGGTTATCAATGTGATCAGGTCAATGATAGTGGCGGTTGCCTGATGTTGCCCATCAAGCCGTTGAGTTCGGCTAACAAAAGTTTGATCCTGGCTTGGATCAAGACTTGGGACGCACCCTATAACATCAAGACAAATAACCAGGCCACAGGTGCGGTCATGCAGGAGGCCTGGGCCTATTTTGCCGGCCGCACGGGAATTTCAGGCCGCTCTTATGCGGACATAAAGCCAACCTCCGATTGCGGCGAAAATTATGTCATTTTTGTCGGTAACGCCTATAACAATTCCGGTTCACCTGGAGATCAAACCGGTGATGTAGGACCCAAGAATGCACTTGTGGGCTCCAATTCGGACAGTAACAAGAATGCCTTTCCTGTCGCAACAGAGGCTCAGAAAACGATCTATCTGGGTCCCGTTGCTGCTGCCAATATATCTGCATGTAGCAGCTCCGCCTATACGTTCTCTTCGAGCACCCACGAAAACAATGGCACCTATGCCGATGAGTGGGCGCGCTACATGGCCAGCCCGGCCACCACAAACATCACGACCTACACCATAGGCGTGCATGGCACGGGATGTAAGGCCGAATATGCCGCGCTTCTGTACAGTATGGCGACTTTCGGTGGCGGAACATATTTCCCCACCACGAATTTTGCGCAGTTAGAAGTTGCAATTGGTACAGCGCTGAGTCAAATTCAGTCGGAGAACAGCGCCTTTGCCTCGGCCAGCCTGCCGGTGAGTGTGAACACCCAGGGCACGTATCTGAATCAGGTATTCATCGGCATGTTCCGGCCCGAGATTAAACCCAGGTGGTATGGAAATTTGAAGCAATACCAGTTCAGAGCCGATGCAGATGCAGACGGCAAGGTTGTCGCGCTTCGCCTGGTTGACAAGACCAATAACCTGAATGCGATCAATCCGCTCAATGGATTTATCGATCCCTGTGCGCAGAGTTTCTGGTCAACCGCGGATACCTATTGGCCGAGTGGATATGCTGGAAATTGCCTGCTCTCAGGTTTGACTGATGTGAGATCGAATTCGCCCGACGGGGAAATCGTTGAAAAAGGCGCAGCCGCGCAGCGGTTACGTGCGGTGTCGGGTGCATCGGGTGCCTCGGCGCGCACTGTTTACACTGAGGGCGGTGGTACGTTGGCGGCGTTGGGTACCAGCAGTGGGAGCTTCACGGACTGGGGCGTTGCCGATGCCACCGCACAAAGTGAATTGGTGAAATGGGCACGCGGGCAGAACGTGGATGACGAAGTCATCATCGGGAATCCGAACACAATAACCATAACCAAAGGGACGGATGCCATGCGCCCGTCGGCACACGGCGATGTGGTGCATTCACGCCCGCTGGCGATTGATTATGGCGGCAGTACCGGTGTGGTGGTGTTTTATGGCAGCAATGACGGCATGCTGCGCGCCATTAATGGCAACAAGCCAGACAGTGCGGGTAACGAGTTGTGGTCTTTTGTCGCACCCGAACATTACGGCAAGTTCAAGCGATTGAGAAGCAACAGCCCTTCTGTCAGCTTTCCCGGCGTAATAGAAACATCCGCACCCAAGGATTATTTCTTTGATGGCCCAATCGGGGTTTATAACAGTGGCAGCACCAAGTGGATTTTCCCCACCATGCGGCGCGGCGGTAGCCATGTGTATGCCTTTAACGTGAGCACGCCGGCAACGCCAACCCTGAAATGGAAGCGCGGACCCGCGGAACTCGACAATATCGGCCAGACGTGGTCTGAACCGAAAGTGGTCAAGGTAGCGGGCTATACAACAAACCCGGTGATCATCATGGGTGGCGGTTACGACACCTGCGAGGATACGGATGTTGTGCCGAATACTGCTTGTGGCACGCCCAAAGGCAATCGGGTTTTTGTGCTGGACGCCAATACCGGGACGCTATTGAAAACGTTTACAACGGATCGCTCGGTTGCGGCGGACATTACCGCAGTAGACAACGATGGCGACGGCCTGATTGATATGGCCTATGTGGTGGATACGGGTGCGAATATTTACCGGATCGACATTGGCGCGGTCGCCCCCGGAAGCTGGACCATGCCCAAGATCGCAGCGCTCGGCGGCTCCACTGCTACGACCGATCGCAAGTTCCTTCACGCGCCCGAGGTGGTGACGGGTACTGACTTCAACGCCGTCCTGGTGGGCTCCGGTAACCGGGAACGGCCGCTGCTGACGAATGCAGCGGTCAATGTGGACAACGCCTTTTTCATGATCAAGGATGATCGCAGCGCCAGCCCGACCGTGATTACGACCAGTTCATTGGTCGCGATCGACCCTGATGCGGCGCTGACCACGAGCCAAAAAGCGAGCCTGGCCTTAAGTACAAACAAGGGCTGGTATTTGACGTTCGGCAGTGAAGCTCACGACAGGGAGCAGGTGGTGACTTCTGCCGTTGTGGTTGCCGGGGTGGTTTATTTCAGTACGCACCAACCTGGTTCGGCAACTGCCTGTGGCGCCAATCTGGGGACGGCTCGCGGTTACGGTGTAAGTTACCTTGACGCATCCACGCCGGACGCTGCAGCCAGGTTTTCGGTGTTCGCTGGTGGTGGCCTGCCACCGTCGCCCGTCGCGGGTGTGGTCACCATTAATCCGACGAATGCTGATGGCACCGCCGTGACCAATCCAGACGGAACACCAGTAACGACCAATGTTCCGTTCATTATTGGCGGTGGCGGTCCAACTGGCCCTTCTGGTTGTGGCATCTCGGGACTTTCCCCGTGCATGGTTACTGTGGATCCATCTCCTGTGCGTGGCCATGTTTATTGGTACATCCAGCAATGAAACGAGCTGTGGTCATGAGCGCTTGCGGACGGCGTGCGGGTAATAAACGAGGGTCGCTTCAGCGCGGATTCACCTTGGTCGAACTAATGGTCACGATCTCCGTGCTGGCCATTTTGCTGATGATCGCGGTGCCGTCTTTCAACGAGGCTACGCTCGGCGGCAAGCTTGGGTCCTACGCCAACAATCTTGCCGCCAGCGCGCATCTGGCGCGCAGCGAGGCGATCAAGCGCAATGCGGTGGTGTCGCTGTGCGTGTCCACCGACGGCACGAGTTGTGGTTCGGGCGGCTGGGAGCAGGGCTGGATCGTGCGGGCGGCGGACGGGACTGTCGTCCAGCGTCAGCAGGCGTTGCCTGCCGGATTCAAGGCGACCGAGACAGGCGGCGCAACCAGCCTCGGATTTCAGCCATCAGGCGTGGGGATGACTTCTGCTGCCGCGCTTCCTGCCAGGCTGACGGTCTGCCGCGCCACGCCTACGGCGGGTGGACAGGAGCGGGTGGTGATCATGAGCGCGACCGGGCGACCTAACATCACTAAAACAACAACCGGTTCGTGTTCCTGAATAACAAGTAAAGGGGATTGAAGCCCGTCGGGTTGGCGCTGGCGCAAGCAAAAAGGGAAAAAAAGGGGGACGCTACCCTTTCTGAGCCATTCAATCGAGTGCCGCCAAGGCCGCCTCTGGCGCTTTGTCCAACACCTTGAGCAGCGCTTTTGCCGCGCCGGTTGGGCAGCGTTTACCTTGTTCCCAGTTGCGCATGGTGTCAAGCGAGACATCGATCCGCTGCGAGAATTCGGCCTGGCTCAGCCCCAGGCGCTTCCTGACCCGGCGCGCAAACTTGGCTGCGTCCTGCATGGCCTCGGTTTCATCGGCGGCTTGTTGTGCTGTGATATCTTCCTCGGCGGTGGCATCCACACGAGCGGTATCTATCCGTCCAATGGCCAGTGAGGCCGGGATGGTAGGGTCAATTGTCACGCGTACTGTCTTTATAATGTCTAGATAGTGTCGTCATGAGATAGCCAACCAAAGAGCGAGGCAACGAATTTGTACGGCAGCGACGAAAGAGGATACGTTTTTCGCGTAGCGGGTAGCGATCCCCCGCCACCGCTTGAGATGCAGGAAGGCGTTCTCGACCAGATGGCGTAGCTTGTAGAGCGCCTTGCCATACTCTCTGGGTTGTTTACGGTTTTTGCGCGGCGGGATCACCGCCTTTGCCCCTTGTGCTTCGGCTTTCGCCACGATCGCGTCGCTGTCGTAGCCTTTGTCAGCAAGCAGGTGCGCCATCTTGAACCCGTCAATCAACTTGTCAGCCTCCGTGCAATCTGCTCGGGTACCTTCTGTAATTCCATTTCTAGTTAGGAAGTGCGCTAATTATCCACAGCCACGCGGTGATTCCCAGTACTCGACGGGGTGATTTCTCTAAATCTGCGAGCGCCAGCTCAAGATGATTTTCAAGGGAATCAAGGCTGTCAAAGACGCGGTTATGGAAGGACTTCTCGCGCAGATCATCCCAAAGGTGCTCGACTGGGTTTAACTCCGGCGCATACGGCGGCAGAAACAGCAGTTGCAAATTGTCCGGTAGGCTAATGGCTTGGCTGCGATGCCAGCCTGCGCCATCAACCACCATGAGGATGTTTTCATCGGGGTGGCGGCTGGCGACCTCATCCAGAAACGCCTGCATACAAGCGCAATTCACGCTGGGCAATATCAGTGTGTCGAGGACGCCATCCACAGGGGATACAGCGGCGTAAGCATAGGTGTATTCCTGCGTCACCATGGCCTGCGTGAGGGGACGCAGGGGCTTCGGACACCAGCAATATCGGGTTTGCGAGATACGCCCAAATCGCGCTTCATCCTGGAACATGAGCCTCAGCGGCGCGGGGCGGTCGAAGCGTTCTTGTGCTTGTTCGATTTCTTCGGGGAGTTTTTTTCCCACTCCTCCTGAGCCACCGGGTCTGACTGCGGATGCCGTTTGTCGGGTGCAAGCTTGCGCCAACCGTGACGGTGCAACATCGCGTACACCGTCGATAACGCCATGGGACGACCCAAGGCCGCTTCGATCTGGACTTTCAGCGGCGGCACGATAATCACGCCGCCCTGTTTGGCCTGTTCAATATGCGGTGCCAGTAATGCTGCCTCGGCTTCAAACGTCATGCGCGCCCGGTTGCGATGGCCTTTTCGTGTCTTCGGTTGCTCCTCTCCGCTTTGGATGCGGCCAAAGCGCTTACGTAATCTGAGCGTCCAGCTTTTGGATATCCCCAGGGCGATCCCGGTGTCGTCAAGCGACAAACCAAACTTCAAGGGCAACAACAAAGCCTGCGCCATGCGCAATTCATCTACCGTCGTAGCAAAAGCCGCCTTGGTCATTGCCGCATCCAGATATTCGCTGCCACCTGCCGGTCTGGCCATGGGATACCTCGCTCACCATTTGATGAGCATTATTATCGGCCTTTCTATCCGGAAATTGAATTACTCGATTCTCAGCCGTTCCAGCCTGTAACGCAGGCTGCGGAAGGTGACGCCGAGCACACGGGCGGCGGCTGTTTTATTAAAGCGCGTCTGCTCCAGGGCCTCGAGAATCGCTGCGCGTTCCATTTGATCCAGGTAATCCTGCAATGGATACTTGGTGCCGGGTGTACCACTAACCGGCGGCAGATTGGGGGAAAGGCTAAGGTCGTCTGCCGTGATCAGCTGGTTCTCACACAGGGCCAATGCGCGTTCCAGGGTGTTTTCCAGTTCCCGCACGTTGCCGGGAAAAGCGTAGGCGCGCAAGGATTTTTCGGCTTCCCGATCAAGTTTGACCTGACTGCCGCCCAATTTGTTGAGCAGGAAGCGCGCCATTTCAGGAATGTCTTCAGCGCGATCACGCAGGCTGGGCATGATCAGGACGATGACATTCAGGCGGTAATATAAATCCTGTCGAAAATGGCCGGTTTCCACCAGAGCGGAAAGATTCTGGTGGGTTGCGCTGATGATACGCACGTCGACGGGTTCTTCCTGGGTCGCGCCTATTTTTCGGACCTTTTTTTCCTGCAATACGCGCAGCAGTTTTACCTGCATGGAAAGCGGCAGGTCGGCCACTTCATCGAGAAACAGCGTGCCGCCGTCCGCCGCCTGGAAGAAACCGTTGCGATCGGCATCAGCACCGGTGAATGCCCCTTTGCGGTAACCGAAAAACTCGCTTTCCATCAGGGTTTCAGGAATGGCGCCGCAGTTGACGGCTACAAATGCGTCGTTCGCACGATTGCCCAGTTGGTGAATGAGCCGTGCGGCAAGCTCTTTGCCGCTACCCGATTCGCCTGCAATATGGACGGGTGCCTGAGTGCGTGCGAGTTTGATAATGCGGGTGCGGATATCCTGCATGATTGCGGACTCGCCTATCAGCTGGCGAGTGGGGTCATCCGCCGGAGCGGGCTCGGGAATCTTGAGCGCAGATTTGATCAGGGTACGCAGTTGATTGAGCGCGACCGGTTTGGACAAGTAATCGAACGCGCCCGCCTTGAGGGCGGCAACAGCGTTGCCCGCATTGCCAAAAGCGGTGATCACGGCCACCGGTACCGGGCGCGGCAGAGCGCTGGCACAGGCGATCTCATCCAGTCCTTCGCCGTCAGTCAGCCGCATGTCAGTCAGGCAGAGATCGTATTGCGTTTTTGACAGACACTCCTGCGCTTCGGCGACGCTGACGGCTCGATCCGTTTCGAGTCCCATCTTGACCAGCGTAAGTTCCATCAGGTCTAGCAGGTCGGGCTCGTCGTCAACCAGAAGAATACGGGGGGAAGCGGCCATCGTCAGGTATTTCCTCTCAGACCGAGGCGGAAGCAGGCCCCCTCTGCGCCAGGCAGGAAGCTCAGCTCAGCGTGGTTGGCTTCGGCCAACTCGCGGGCGAGGAAGAGGCCCAGTCCGGTTCCTTGGGAATCGGTGGTGAAGAAAGGCTCAAATAACTTGCCCTGGTGTTCCGGGGGCAGGCCGGCCCCATCGTCCTGAATTTCAATGTGTACGCGGTCTGCCTGTTTCCGTATGCGGATGTGAATACTTCCGGTCTGCTTTTGGCTGAAGCGCCAGGCGTTGCGCAGCAGGTTCCACATAATCTGGCGCAGGTGGTCGGGATCAAATTGAAAGTGTACGGATTCGTTCATGCTGACTATGACGGCGCCGGGCGGGATTTCTTCAGTCTGAAACAGTTCGTCAAGCAGGGCAACGAGGGTTTTTTCGTCAACATTGACTGGATTGAGGCGGTCTCGTCGATTCAGTGTCAGGACCTCTTCCACCAGCCGGTTGAGCCGACACGCATTGTTTTGAATAATGTCAGCCAGTCGGGATTGCGCTGGGTCGCGAGCCTCTTCGAGCAAAAGTTGTGCAGCATGGCTAATGGCTGACAGCGGATTGCGAATTTCGTGCGCGATGTTGGCAGTCAGTCGTCCCAGCGCGGCCAGCTTGAGTCGTTGTGCAGCCTGCTCGGCCAGGTTTTGATCTTCCAGCACCAGCACCCGGCTTTGATCTGACGTGGCGAGGGGGATGCAGCGCACCTTTAACTGCGCTACCGGTGTGCTCATGGTGAGGGCCGTCCCGGGTTTAAAGGGACGTGACAGGATGTGCGCCAGTTCGGGCGAGCAGGCATCCAGCCGGGTTACGCCAGGTTTCACCGGTGTGGTAATCCCAAGGAGTGCCAGTGCGCGGGCGTTGGCGTGGCGAATAATGCCATTCTCTTGCAGCGCTAACAGACCAGCGGGTGAATGATCAATTGCAACCGCGTTGACGCGGTTCAGCAATGCCAGCTCTTCAGCTTGTCGTTGCGCCAGTTGCTCGGAGTGCAGGGCGCGACGGGTAAGCCCGTGCGCTAGCCAGCCAATGGCGAAATATCCCGCGCATAAGAGACCGATCTGGAAAAAACCGTCAACAGTCTGGTCGTGCCGGAGAATATTCCAGCTGTGCTGCAGGAGCAGCGCAATGGACGCCATCGCGGCGTAGAGCAGGGTCAGCCGTCCGCTTCCGACCAATCCGCCCGAGGCGATGGAAATCACCAGCAGCAGCCCCATGACCTCCGCCAGACGGCCGCTTGTTGTCATCATCAGCATCACAAAAATGATGTCGGCTGTGATGTGTGCGCTCAGTTGAATTTGGAAGTTGGGCCAGCGCGCGCGTATGCCCAGGACAAAAAACGCCGCGATGACCAGGTAGGTGTAGGCAAAGCCTTGAAAGAGCGTACCTGCGCCGAAGTGAAATAAATCAGAATCGCCAAACAGCATCCCGGTAACGGCCAGCGCCATCGCCAGAGACAAGCGATACAAATTGAAGTAATCGAGGCTGCGCCAATGCGACGCAAAGTAGCTCTGTGTGGCGGAGCGCGGCAAGGAGGGTGCCGCTATGCTCATGACTTTCCGCGTTTTTGGTGTTCGGGGGTGCAGTAGAATTCGCCGCCAGAATAAATGGCCTCGCTACGAGGCAGGTTCACCGAGCAATGTGCGCATTTCACCATGGTCTCGACGGCCTTTTGACTTGAAGGGGTGGATTTATCACTGAGCGAACGCTGGTAAGCGCGAATAAGCCCCCACACCACGAATCCGATCACGATCAGCAACAGAATTTTGATCACGTTTATCCCCGAAAATGGCGTTCAGGATAGCATGGAGCCAGCGTTGGCTGGGGGACTGAACTGGGGTGCGGCACAATCGTGAGCCATCCTTTTTCACGCCAATGCCTGTTCAAATGTTTCGTGACTGACGCCGCCCGGATCGCTGTGACGGCGAATCCGATTGTAAAAGCTTTGGTGTCGTCAAAGACATCCGCCCGTGCCGCATCGCGTGTCCTGTCGATGCGTGCTTTATGCATGGTGTAACATCCGGTCTATAAGATTTCCGATGATCCGGATGAAGAGGATGACAAAATGTACGGTTCAAGAAAATTGTATTTGCCTGTGCTGGTTGCTGTATTGCTTATAGGTTGCGGCGACAAAAAGGATAGCGCAGCGACGGATGATAAAAAGGAAACCCAGGTCGCAGCCAAGGTCAACGGCACTGAACTGACCGTTCATCAGGTGAACTTTGCGCTGCAGCGCGTTCCCAATCTGAACCAGGAGCAATCCAGGGCAGCCTCCCTGCAAGTGGTGCGCAATCTGGTGGATCAGGAAGTCATCGCGCAAAAGGCGCTGAGCGACAAGCTGGATCGTGACCCCAATGTAGTTCAGGCGCTGGATGCCGCACGCCGCCAGATTCTGGCCGAGGCGTATATGAGCCGCAAGCTGGGTGCGCCGGCTGAGCCGAGCGATGCGGAAGTGTCTGATTATTATGATAAGCATCCTGATCTGTTTGCCAAGCGCAAGATTTATCGTTTGCAGGAAATCGGGATTACTGCGCCAAAAGAAAAGCATGAGGCGATCCGTGCGCAACTTGCTGCATCAAAGACGTTGAATGATTTTGCGGCCTGGCTCAAGACTGAAAACCTGCCGATTAAAGCGGGGCAGGGTGTGAAACCGGCCGAGCAGTTGCCACTGGAGCTGTTGCCGAAGCTGGCTCAAATGCCGGACGGTCAGGCAATCGTGGTGAATTCGCCAGATGGCCTGCTGGTGATTGTGCTGGCTGATTCGCAGACGCAGCCGGTAACGCTTGAACAGGCCAAGCCAGCGATTGCGCGTGTATTGCAGACGCAAGCACGCCAAAAAGCGGCCAAGGCTGAGCTGGCAGCGCTGAAGGCTGCAGCCAGGATCGAATATATGGGTGAGTTTACCGATGCGGGCAAGGAAGTCGCAGCCCCGGTCGAGAAGCCAGCCGATGCCACGTTAGGCTCAGAAGTGGCGCCTGGGGTCTGAACAACATTTCCCGATTTATTTGTAACCAGCTTGGGCAGCCATCCCGCCTTGACGAGCGCGCGTTCCAGCCAAAGGGTGCAAGTAAAAAATCATTCTCCAGCGCTTTTTGGCCGAACATGGCATGCAGCGACCAGATTGGCGACTCGGTGGCTTCCGTGCCCGCTTCAAGGACCTCAGTGGCACGTTCAAGCCATTGTTTCTTCCATCCCGGAGTTTCCGCTTATAGCGCTTGCAGATTTGCGGAGTCCCCTCCAGACAGGGTGGGCCTGCGACTGCGTGAACGCGTTTTTATTATTTGAAACCAGACGGACAATCATGACAAAAAAAGCCCTCATCACCGGCGTCACTGGCCAGGACGGCGCCTACCTTGCCGAATTTTTGCTGGAGAAGGGCTACGAAGTTCACGGCATCAAGCGCCGCACCTCCCTGTTCAACACCGACCGCATCGACCACCTGTACGAAGGCCCCGAAGTTAAAACCCGGCGCTTCGTGCTGCACCACGGCGACCTCACCGATTCCTCCAGCCTCATCCGCATCATCCAGCAGGTGCAGCCCGACGAAATCTACAACCTCGCCGCGCAGTCGCACGTTGCCGTCAGCTTCGAAGAACCCGAATACACCGCCAACTCCGACGCCCTCGGCGCCCTGCGCATCCTCGAAGCCATCCGCATCCTCGGCCTCGAAAAGCAGACCCGCTTCTATCAGGCGAGCACCAGCGAACTGTTCGGCCTGGTGCAGGAAACCCCGCAGAAGGAAACCACGCCGTTCTACCCGCGCAGCCCCTACGCCGTGGCCAAGCTCTACGCCTACTGGATCACCGTCAACTACCGCGAAGCCTACGGCATGTATGCCTGCAACGGCATCCTGTTCAACCA
>JADMKH010000069.1:18608-20276 GCA_018780025.1 Thiobacillus sp. | reverse complement strand
GGATGCCAGTGGATGCTCGCTGGCGCGCCCGACAGGCCCTTCGGATGTGAGCGCGGCACGCGTTACTTCACCGGCATCTCAGGGGTGGTTTCCTTAGTGCATCGTATCCAACTGCTTGCGCATTTCGCCCATCTTTTTCTGCTGCTCGGCGTCCATCATCATGCCCTTGCCCATCATGCCGGACATGTCATCCATCATGGTCGCCATCTTGCGCATGCGCTCGCTCATCTGCTTTTGCTGCGCCGCGCTCAGGTTGCCCCTGGACATCTCCCCGGACATGCCCATCACCTGATTGGCCATGTCGTGCGTCATGCCGGACATCTGCGTCATGCCGCCCTTCTGATCGCCCATCGCCCCTTTCTCCATGCCTTTTCCATGCATATCGGCATACAGGGGCGTGGCCAGCAGGCCCATGCCGGCGATCAGTGCGATGGCTGCGTTGCGAACGTATCGTGCTTTCATTTTCGAACTCCTTTGGGTTAAACAATCATTGCACCCGAAGGCGGGTGCTGCCGTTTCGGGTTGCCCCGAATTCTTTATCGCCTAATTTTCAGGCTTTTGCTGGCGCAGACGCGGAAAGAACGCTGGCGTCGCCGCCGCATAGCGCCGGTAGGCGTCGCCGAATTCATCCGCCATCTCGCGCTCTTCGCGCCGCGCCAGGCGCAGGTACATATAGGCAAGAACCGGGAACATGGCGAGCGTCAGAATCGTAGGCCACTGCAACAGAAACCCGAACAGGATGAGCACGAAAGCCGCGTATTGCGGGTGGCGGATAGCGGCATACGGCCCATCGGTGGCAAGCGTGTGCGTGCGCTGCGCCGCGTGCAAGACCTTCCATGCGGAGGCGAGCAGCCAGAAGCCGCCACCGATCAGGGCATAGCTTGCGATATGGAATGGCCCGACATGCGGATGGGCGCGCCAGCCGAACAGAACTTCGAGTAGGTGACCGGCGTCATGCGAGAGAAAATCGACGCCGGGATAACGGCTGCCGAGCCAGCCGGAGAGCAGATAAATGGTCAACGGAAAACCGTACATTTCGGTGAACAGCGCCACGATGAACGCCGAAAATGCGCCGAGCGAGCGCCAGTCGCGCCGGCTGCGCGGCTTGGCGAAGCTGAAGGCGAACAGGATGAACACGGCGGAATTGACGAGCACCAGGAACCATAAGCCATAGGCAGGTGCGGCGTCAGTCATGGCACCTCCATCTCCGTGATGGGCATGCATGCGCCCGTCCCTGCCGCCCTGTCCGCGATGGCGAGAAAGGCCGGAAAAACCAAGTCAGCCCGCATCTAAGCGCGCCCATGCTGATAATCGAATTGCGCTTCAATGACGCCCGGCACGCCAGGCAGTTCGATCAGCACCCGGATACGGTAGGGATTATTGGCGGCCGGCATATTGAAGTAATTGCCGTAGCTGACCGTGCCTGCAATCAGCATGGGTTCGAGTTTTTTCTGGGTGCCGGCCAGATTGATTTCATGCACCCGCGCACTCACTTTCGCACCGCTGATGCGCTTGCCGCTGGCCTGATCGAACAGCGCCACCACAACATGCTGCTGATGTTGTCCGGCCGGCACGCCGCCATGCATTTCTGCTTCGCTGTGGGATTTGGGGTGCCCCAGAATCATCTCGGCCGGCAGCACGCCGAGATAAATGGCCACGCCGTGCACC
>JADMKH010000069.1:4429-18481 GCA_018780025.1 Thiobacillus sp. | reverse complement strand
TTCCGCGGAAGTTATCCGCAGTCGTGTGCATGAACAAAAACGGCCACGCCAGCAGCCACCACAACGGGTTGCAGGGCCGGTAGAAATCCGCCACGACGAAGCGGCCACCCGCTTTGAGCACGCGATGCACTTCGCGCAAGCCCTGGCGCTTGAGGTCGGGCGGCAGGTGATGCAGCATGAGGCTGGACAGGACGACATCGAAACGCGCGTGCGCGAACGGCAATTGTTCGATCGCCGCGACCCTGAATTCGGCGCGGCTGCCGAGGCGTTGCGCGTTGTCTTTCGCCACGCGGATCATGTCCTGCCCGGGGTCAATACCGATGGCCGAACCGACCGGTCCCGACGCCTCGCCCGCGCGACGCGTCAACACTCCTGTGCCGCAACCGACATCGAGAATGGTTTCGCCTGCCCGAATTTCCGCCACTCGCAGCGTTTGCTCGCGAAAGCCTGGGCCCAGGCCCGCCGCGCGGCAATACACGTCGTAGAACGGCGCGGCCCAGTTCATGGTCATGCCATGGGTATGCAGCGCCGGCTCGTCCGATTTTTGACGGATGATGAACAAGCCCCACAACAGCAGCGCCGGGCACACCAGCAGCAGCGCGGCGAGCAGCGCACTCCACCAGGCCAGTCCAAACAACATGAACACCGCCGCCGCGAGCGCTACCGCAAGCCATGGACAGAGCCAGGACCATCGATTCATCATGCCGTCCCCCGCGCCAGTTTCACGCGCTTGAGCAGCGCCGAATTAACAATCACCGACAGTGAACTCAAGGCCATCGCCGCTGCCGCGATGATCGGATTCAAGAATCCCAGGGCCGCCACCGGGATGCCGATGCTGTTGTAGATAAAGGCCCAGAACAGGTTCTGCTTGATCTTGCGCATGGTGGCGCGCGACAGGCGGATCGACGCGACCACGTCGCGCACGTCGTTCTTGATCAGGACGATGCCGCCGGTCTCCTTGGCCACGTCGGAGCCGGAGCCGATGGCGATGCCGATGTCGGCCACCGCCAGCGCCGGCGCGTCGTTGACGCCGTCGCCCACCATGGCGACAGCCTTGCCTTGTTGCTGCAGGTCTTGAATGATGCGCGCCTTGTCGCCCGGCAGCACTTCCGCGATCACTTGCGCGATGCCGAGCTGCGCGGCGATGGCGTGCGCGGTGCGCTGGTTGTCGCCGGTCAGCAGAATCACCTCGATGCCTGCTTGCTGCAGTGCGGACACCGCCTCCTGCGCCTCCGGCTTCAAGGTGTCGGCGACTGCGATGATGCCGGACAGCGCGCCGTCGCCGCCCACCAGCATGGCAGTTTTGCCCTCGATTTCCAGCCGGATCATGTCGGCTTCGGCGGCGGATACATCGATGTTCTCGCGCGCGAACAGGCGGCGGTTGCCCATCAGCACCTTCAGCACCTGCCGGCCCTCGGCCTGGCCGCGAATGCCATGGCCGGGAATCGCTTCAAAACCTGCCACCTTCGGCAGCACGAGCTCGCGCTGTTGCGCGGCGCGTACGATCGCTTCGCCGAGGGGATGCTCGGAACCCGCTTCGACTGCGGCGGCGAGGCGCAGGATGTCCTCTTCAGTCGCCGTGCCGAATGCAACGATATCGGTGACGGTGGGTTCACCCCTGGTCAGGGTGCCGGTTTTGTCGAACACCACGGTGGTCAGTTTTTCCGCGCGCTCCAGCACTTCGGCGCCGCGGATCAAAATGCCGGCTTCGGCCCCCTTGCCCACGCCCACCATCAGCGCCGCCGGGGTGGCGATGCCCAGCGCGCAGGGGCAGGCGATGATGAGCACGGCGATGAAGGCAAGCAGTCCCTGCGGGAAGTCGCCGGCCGTCCACCAGCCGAAAAAGGCCAGCAGAGCCACCGCCACCACCGCCGGGACAAAATACGCGGTCACCTTGTCGGCGAGGCGCTGCACGGTTGCGGTGCTGGCCTGGGCGTCCTCCACCAGCTTGATGATCTGGGCCAAGGCCGTCTCGGCCCCGACGCGCGTCGCCTTGAAGCGAAACAGGCCGGTGCGGTTGAGCGTGCCGCCGATCACCGCGCTGCCCATTGCCTTTTCCACCGGCATGGACTCGCCGGTGAGCATGGACTCGTCCACCGAGGAAGCGCCCTCCAGCACCTGGCCGTCGGTGGGAATTTTCTCGCCCGGCCGCACCACCACGGTCTCGTCCACCATCACCGACTCGGCGGGCACCTCCATCTCGACGCCCTCGCGCATGACACGGGCGGTCGCCGGCTTCAGGTCCAGCAGCTTGCGCACCGCCGCCGAGGAGCGCTTCTTGATGATCTCCTCCATGTATTTTCCCAGCAGCACGAAGGCGATGATGACGGCGGAGACTTCGAAATACACCGCGCGCTCATCGACTGCGACCGGCAACACTTCGGGGAAAAACACCACCGCCACGCTGTAGAAATAGGCCACCGAGGTACCCATCGCGATCAGGAAATCCATGTTGATGTGGCGGCTGCGGACGGCCTGCCAGGCGCCCTTGTAGAAGCTCCAGCCGCCGATGAACTGCACCGGCGTCACCAGGATAAACAGCCACATGCCCCAGGTGAACCACGGCAGCGCCGCAACCGGCGCCCAGCTGACGAGGGTGGCGCCGGTAGCCAATGCCAGGAACGCCCCGGCACGCAGCATGGCGAGCACCAGCACGCCGGTGAGCGCGATCATCACCCGCGTCTTCATCGACTTGAGTTCCTGCTCGGGCGATTCGAACGTGCGCTGGCAGCCGACGCTGCAGAAGTAGTAGGCGCGGCCGGCGCGCTCCGATTTCAGGGCGCTGGCGCGGTCCACCATCATGCCGCAAATGGGGTCCTTGGCCTTTCCCCCGGCAGATGCAGTAGCCATGCCGTGGCTGTGCGGCACCTCCATTGCGGTTTTGCCACTGGCTGCATATTGATCCGGATGGGCTTCGAATTCATGCTGACAACGGGGCGAGCAGAAATACCAGGTCTGACCTGCATGCACGACACTACCCGCCGCCGTGCGCTCGTCCACCGTCATTCCGCAAACCGGATCCGTTGCCATGATCGTTCCCTTCGTCTTCACACCTGGGCGCCATGCTGGCCTGCGCGGACATCAGGCCGGCGCGAGCCGCTGGGCCGCATCCGGCAACATCCGCCCTGAGCAGCGAGGGAACGTCTGCGTCCCGGCTGCCTCAACCAGGCCATATCAGGGTGGCGCGCCCATCCATCCATAACCGTGCCAGGCTCGCGCCATGTCCTGGCGCTGGCTATCGGTCAGCAGGCCATCGACTTTTTGCTGCAGGTCGATGGCCGCGTCGAGTTGCTGGCGCTGCAGATCAAGCGCGCTCCGCGAGGCGGTACGAATCGCGATCCAGTCGCGCTTTTCCGTTGCATACAAACCGCTTAGCCGGACCTGCGCTTCCCAGCGCTGCTGCATCAAGCTGAGATTGCGTTCCGCCGAATCGCGCCACAACTGGCTGATTTTTTGTTCCTGCTCCGGCGTCAAGCTGGGCAGCTGCCAGGGCATCATGGCGGAACCGCCACCCGGCATGCCGAACCCCATGCCCCAACCCTGGCCGGACGCCGCGCCCCCCGTCATGCCCAGCCCCATGGCGTAGCCGCCGAAAGTGCCGTCTGATCGATGACTGTTGTCCCAGCCGCCCATCCGGCCCCAGCCCTGCCACGGCCCGTAGCCCATGCCGCCCGATCCCGCGCCAAAGGCGAGGAATCCCGTCACGACAATGAGCGTTGCCCATAGGGCGATCCAGAATCCGTTCTTCCGATTCATCGCTTGACCTTTCTCACGACATGCAACGATGTCCATGCGGCATGCATGCCACACGGGCGACCTGGCTACTGCGTCAAATCGCGCTTGCGCTTCTGGAATTCCTGATCGTCGATGTCGCCGCGCGCATACCGTTCCTTGAGGATGTCCAGTGCCTTGCCGCCGCCGTCGCTCCGGCCACCCGCATCGGAAGGCGCGCCCACCCATTTCACCAGCGCAACAATGCCGACGACGATGAGCACCCACCACAAGATCATGAATATCCAGCCGAAGCCGCCCGCCATGCCATAACCATAACCGCCCATCATGTGCGTTCTCCCATGGTTGCCTCTGTTCGTTGGTGAATCGCTGGATGAGGCACGGCCAGCCAATCCCATTCCTGTTGCCTGTTCCAGGCCATCGTCCCGGTTGATGGGGAGACGATGCGATCGCGCTACCTGATCACCGCAATCTGGTGGCCTTCTCCCGCCGGAAGCTGAATCGTGCCGGTCACCGTAAAGCTCTTCTGGTCGATGACCCAGATTTTGGATTCCTTGCTGCTGGAGACGTACACTTTTCCGGTGCCGGGAATCCTGTCGAGATGATAGGGGTCGGGGGAAAGCGTCAGCACGCGCTGCGCGCCGGTTTGGGTGTCCAGCGCCACCAGTTTATTATCCGAACGGCTGCTGACAAAAAGTGTTTTCCCGTCGTCGCCGATGTCCAGGCCGTGCAAACGCTGACCGATTTTGTACGTCGTTACGACTTTTCCTGCCTTGACCGATACGGCAGAAACCGTTCCGGCCCGGTCATTCGCCACATAGAGGGTTTTTTCATCCGCAGAAAAAACCAGATGCTCGGGCGACGGCCCCGCCTCCAGCGATCGCACCACAGCCCAGGTGCCCAGATCGATCTCGCTGAGGGTGCCGTTACCGCTGTTGCTCACGTAAGCGTACTTTCCGTCCTTCGTAACCAGCGTGTAGTTGGGTGCCGGCCCGGTTTTGATGGTCTTGAAAACCTTGTTTCCGACGAAATCGACCACACTGATGCCGCCCCGTGTCGGATGCGTCGACAGGACATATTTTCCGTCGGGGGTCATCGCCTGGTGATGGGTCCATCCGGAAACCGGAATTTCCGCCATCACATGGCCATGCCCGGGATGAATCACATACAGCTTGCTGTTGGGTGTGTCTGCCGGGGCACCTGCAGGGACGGGGGTTTCCTTGATGCTGCCCGCAATCAGATATTCGCCGTCCGGCGTGGCGACCAGGCCGTGGGGGTTTTCCACGCCGGGATAACGTTGCGCGATCTTGCCGCTTGCCGCATCGACGGCGATCACTTCATTGGCCGAGCCGAGTGGAATGTACGCAGTCGGCGCAGCCATGACCGCAGTGCCGCCCCCCAGACAAACCAGCCCCAGAATGCATGTCTTGAATCCCATCTGTTCGCTCCCTAAATTAATAGACGTCGAAATTACCGGGCGCGCAAAAATTCCTTGCGCATGTATTGCAATACTGCATTCAAGTCCGCGTCCGTCAACGCCGGATCGCCGCCGCGAGGTGGCATGGCCATTGAAGAACCGGGCGTCTGGAAACCCTCGGCCATCCGCCTGAGCAAGACGGCATCCGCTTGCGACAGCGGTCCTGCCTTGCCGCCCAGATCCGGGACGCCAGGCAGGCTGCCGCCGCCATCGCCACCATGGCAGGCGAGGCAAGTCCCTTTATAGACCACCTCGCCGCGACCGATATCGCCGGCGACGGCTGAAAGGCTGACAAGGGTTCCATAAATCGCAGCCAGGCTAATCGCGCGTACGTCAGACATCCCGGTGGCGCTCCTGTAAGAAAATGGGCTGGGCCGTGTTATTTCACTGTTTCGAGCTGGGTCACTGTCAATGCGCCATTCTTTTTTTCAGCGCGAAAACGGACGGTGTCCCCTGGCTTGAACTGATCAAGCATGCCGGCTTCCTGAACGCGAAACACCATCGTCATTCCAGGCATACCCAGGTTTTCCAGCGGACCATGCTTGAGGGTGATTTTTCCTTGGGCCTTGTCCACTTTCTTCACCAGCCCGTCACTGAGCGTAGCGCTCATGGCAGGCTTCGCAGCCTGGCTGGCTGCGTCGTCATGGCTGTGTCCACCATGCGAGCCTTCAGCCAATGCCGGCATGCCAAAAGACAGACTCATACCCAGAACAAATGTCGTTACCATCGGTTTCATATTCATTCCTTTTAATAGTGGGCGTAGGTCTGTGTCGACCCATCCCGGTTCACGAGAAAAACGTCATACGCATCCTTGCGCCCGCCCGCTTCCATTCCGGGCGACCCCATCGGCATGGCCGGAACAACCAGGCCGCGGGCGCGCGGCTTTTCCTTGAGCAGGCGCTTGATTTCTTTGGCAGGCACATGGCCTTCGACCAGATAGCCGTTCACTTGCGCGGTATGGCAGGAGTCGTAGCCAGCAGGCACCCCCAGGCGCGCTTTGTGCGTCGCCACATCGTGAGTGTCGTGGCTTCTGACGGTGAAACCATTGGCCTTGAGGTGGTCGACCCATTTGCTGCAACAGCCGCAGGTGGGGCTTTTGTAGACGTCAACGACGGGCATAGCGGAGGCTGCCCACGCTGCCGGGGCGGCAATACCGATAAACAGGGCGATCAGGATGGAAAGTTTCACGCAGGATTCCTCGTTGCAGGGTAAGTCCAGTATGGTTCGCAGCCCCGCACAACAAGCTGACGCGAAGATGACAATTTCGTCATCTTCGCGCCGGCTTCATGGCCCGCTTATTGATGGCTCAACTCAATGCGCATGGCCGTCAGAATTGTCATGGCCACGCGCTTTCGGTGGCGCTGTCGTGGTTCCGCTTTGCTCGCCGTGCATGTCCTTCATGTCCGTTATGCCGCCATGCGAATGGCCGTCGCTTGACTCGACCAGTGCAAGGTACTGCCCGGCTGAAAGTGCGGGCATCTGCTGCAGGAAAGCCACCATATCCCAAATAGCCTCATCCTCGATCCCGCCCTTGGACCAGGCCGGCATACCGGTGGCCTTGATGCCGTGCTTGATGATCCAGAACTGGCGCGCAGCCACATTTTCCGGCGTCCTGTCGGGCCGGGTCAGGTCGGGCGGCGCCGGATACAAGCCCATGCGGATTTCCGAGTTGGCCTTGCCGGGTGCGAGGTGACACTCCATGCACATGGCGGCGTAATTTCCCGCGCCGCGGCGCACCCGTTCCGCGTCGGCCAGATTGGCCGGAACAGCCACCTCCCGCGCCCGACGCTCGATGGCTCGTTCACGCGTCGTCTCGATCAGCCGATGGACCAGTGGGCTGTGCGGGGTGTCCGCTGAAATATCAAACATGCCGGAATACACCACAGCCGCACCCGTCGCCCCGCCAATTACCAGCGTGGTCAGCACACCCATCAAAAAACGCTTCATTCCTGAATATCCTTAATCATTGTTAAAGGCTCTTTCACCGTTATGTGTTGTTCCTTGGCAAACGCCCTGGAATCACACGCTATCCGTAGGTCGGGAAGACTTTCCTGACATCCTCGCACACCCCCGCCCGTTGCGTCGGGAAAGTCTTCCCGACCTACGGCATCAATGCGGTCAACACATAACAGTGAAAGAGCCTTGTTAAAAGACCCACGCCAGCTGACCGGTCCATCGTGCACACGCTCAAACGCGATTGGGCAGCGTCCGTCACGCACGCACGCGAAAGTTGACCATCATGCCGCCGTCCTCGTGTTCGAGATTGTGGCAGTGAAATACGTATGTCTGATCGCCGCCGAAATCGTGGGAGAAATCGATGGCAATGCGAACCGTTTCACCCGGCCACACCAGCACCGTATCTTTCCAGCCCAGATCGCTTACCGTGCGGCCGTTGCCGTGGCTGGCCAGCGCACGCAATTGGGCGGGACTGTTCTGGCGGGACTGCACCTGAAACTGGAAGCCGTGAAGATGCATGGGATGCGGCATGCTGTGCTCGGCATTGTGGATTTCCCATATCTCCACGGTGTTGCGCTTCACTTCGATGGGGAAGGCGTCCATCTGATACGTGTTGCCATTGATGAGCCAGCGCATCTGCGCCATTTCAAGATTGATCGTGCGAACTGCCGCACCTGAGGTCTTGATGGGCTTTACCTGCGACAAGCGCGCGGGCAACCGCTGGGCAGCGCCCGCAGGACGGGTAACGGCCAGTTTCATGATATTGAAAGCGTGTCCATTGGCCAGACTGGCTGAACCCATCATGCCCATCATGCCGCCCATCATGCCGCCGCCTTCGAGCGAATCGAATGCCAGGCTGCGCAGGTAAACCTCGTCCCCCTTCGACAGCTTGCTGGCATCGAACAGGATATCCAGCCGTTCGCCCGGGGCCAGGAACACTTCGCTGGCCGGGTAGGGTTTGTCGAGCAGTCCGCCGTCATTGCCAATGACATGATAGGGCAGCAGCTTTTCTCCCTTGGCGAACGCAATCCTGTAGATGCGCGCGGTCGAGCCGTTCAGCAACCGGAAGCGGTAGATGCGTGCCCCGATTTCAGTGAACGGGGTGGGCGTCAGGTTGGCAAGAACCGTATCCCCCAGATACCCCATCATTTTTTCCATCGGGTTGGGGCTGTAGATGAATTCGCCGGCCTGATTGAGCCGCTTGTCCTGGATGACGACCGGCAGATCGGTCACGCCCAGCTGAAGGTCCAGCGCTTCGCGCAGCGCCACTTCATCGTCGTCCTCGACAATGAAGAAGCTGGCAAGGCCGAAGTACGCCTGTTTGGCAGTGAAATTATGGGCGTGGGTGTGATACCAGTAGGTGCCGCTGCGGTTGTTGACGGTGAAGTCGTAACGATACCGGGCGCCAGGGCCGATGGTATCCCGCGGGTTGCCGTCCATTTTCCCGGGCAGATGCAAACCGTGCCAGTGCAGTATGGTGCCCTCGTCAAGCGCGTTATCCAGTGTCACCGACAGTTGCGCACCCGTCCTCACGTTGAGAATGGGATTCTGATAGGTCTTGCCTTGATGCTGGGTCCGATACCAGAGAAAAGGGGTTGTTTTACCCCCCGCCAACGGGAACGCGCCGCGCTCGGCAACCAACGCCAACTTACCCTGCGGCGTCAGAACACCAAAGGGTCCGCCGTCACCGGGGATGAAAAGCGGTGATGAAAAACCCGTCGCGCGGGCGGGTGTTCTGAGTACCGCGTAAGTGCCAATTGCAGTAACTGGGATGGCCGCCGCAAGCGCCAGGAATTTTCTTCGATTCATCATGTCGTCCCCAAAGTTAATTGCACCATCAGGATAAACCTATTCAGACAGGCTGCTAGTACCAGAATCGCACGCCCGCTACCCAGCGTGTTTCCCCAGCCTTTTCACCGTCTGCGCGTGCAAGGCTGGCGGTCTTGCCAAATTTGCTGGCCCGTTCGACGCCGATATACGGCGCAAACTGCCGCGTGAATTCGTATCGCAGGCGCAAGCCGGTTTGCGCTTGCGACAGCCCCGAACCGATGCCGCGCTCGATGTCGCTTTTACCGTATGCGTTCACTTCAATGCGCGGCTGCAAAACCAGCTTTTGCGTCAGCAGCAATTCGTACTCCGCGCCCAGGCGCAGTGCGGTTCTGCCGTTGTCGCCGACATAGGCCGCCGCATCGACTTCGAACCAATAGGGTGCGAGACCCTGAACGCCAAAGGCCAGCCAGCCGCGATCGGGACCCTCGCCGCTGTCGTAGCGCACGCCCAGCTGCGTATCCCAGAAGGTGGCAATGGCATGCCCCCATAGCAGTTCGGTCCGGGCTTCTTCCAGTTTGCCGTGAGCCACCTCGCCTTCGGCCTTGACGACCAGGCGATTGTAATCCCGGCCGAACCAGGCCTGGGTATCGTAGGCCGTGCTGTTGCCGTCACGGGTATGGTTCCACTCCAGCCGGTCGACCAGCACGCCGCCAAAATTGTGCTCGTCGGCCAGACGCAAGCGCTGCGATTCAGGCAACGCGTAGGTACCGGCACCGCGCGCAAATCCGCCCGAATAGACATGGGGATCCCGCGCATCGGTCGGTGCCGGCCCGCCCTGCATCTTCATTTCACCGTGATCCATGCTTTCCATCGCCGGCTGCGACGCCGGCTGTTTGCCATGGTCCATCCCCGGTATTGTTCCGGCGGTTTCAGCAGTTTTGGGGGTCATGCCTGGCATCGCGCCATGGTCCATGGTGCTGTGATCCATCGCCGGCTTTGCATCCTTAACCGCCTTGGGTTTGACTTCGGCGGCCGGCATGCTGCCGTGCATCGAGTGATCCATCATCCCGGCATCACCGGCGGTTTGCGCCCAGACTGGCGCCGCAGCCATTGCAGCAATCGCCATTGCCAGCACATTCATTCGCTTGTTCTTCATCTTCATATCCCTCTCGTTTCCGTTAGCGCTTACGCCACCACCACTTCGCGGAACATGCCTGCATCCATATGCAAAAGCAGGTGGCAATGCCATGCCCAGCGTCCGAGTGCGTCTGCGCTCACCAAAAAGCTGATCCGTTGTGCGGGCTGCACGTTGATCGTATGTTTACGCACCTGAAAGCCGCCACCATCGGATTCCAGTTCGCTCCACAGGCCATGCAAATGCATGGGGTGGGTCATCATGGTGTCGTTGTGAAGGATGACGCGAGCCCGTTCGCCATATTTGAAATGCACGGGTGTCGACTGGCCAAACTCCAGTCCGTCGATCGACCAGGCATAGCGCTCCATGTTGCCGGTCAGATGCAGCTCGATTTCGCGGCCGGGACCGCGCGGATCGATGGGACCCCCGATTGTGCGCAGGTCGGCATAGGTCAACACGCGACGGCCATTGTTGCGCAGGCCGATACCGGGGTCGTCCAGATTGGTGCGCGCCATGTCCACGCGCATGTCCGTGCTGGCGCCGTATTCGGTTTTGGCGTGGCGTGCGGTGGTGCTGGGTTTGGCCAGGGGATCGCCCATGGCCATTCCGGCCGGCATGACATGCTTGCTGTGGTCCATGGCCATACCGCCGTGGTTCATGCCGGCCATGCCGCCGGAGCTGCCGTGATCCATCCCCGCCATGCCGCCGCCCATGGCGCCCATCATGTCGCCCATGGTCAGCCAATCGGCCTTGTCCAGTTGCGGCACCGCCGCAGCCAGCCCCGCGCGGGTCGCCAGCGTGCCCCGTGCATAGCCGGTACGGTCCATCGACTGCGCAAAGATGGTGTAGGTGTCGTCGCCGGGCGTAACAATCACATCGTAGGTTTCGGCCACGCCTATGCGGATTTCGTCCACGGTGACGGGCTCCACATCCTGGCCGTCGGCTTGCACCACGGTCATTTTCAGGCCCGGAATACGCACGTCGAAGAAGGTCATCGCACCCGAGTTGATCAGGCGCAGGCGCACTTTTTCACCCGGCCTGAATATTCCGGTCCAGTTGCCCGCCGGGGTCGATCCGTTCGTGAGAAAGGTGTAGGTTGCCGCCGAGGTGTCCGCCAGATCGGTCGGACTCATGCGCATCTCGTTCCACATCTTGCGTTTTTCGAGTGCAGACCTGAATCCGTTGCGCGACACATCCTTGAAGAAATCGACCGCCGTGGGCTGGTTGAAGTTGTAGTAATCGCTCTGCGTCTTGAGCTTGGAGAAGACGCGCATCGGGTCCTCATCGGTCCAGTCGGAGAATTGCACGACATATTCGCGGTCGGCCTGGGTTGAGCGCCCGCTTGCCGAATCGATAATGATGGCGCCGTACATGCCGGTCTGCTCCTGCATGCCTGAATGCGAGTGGTACCAGTACGTGCCTGTCTGCCCCACCTTGAACCGGTAGGTAAAGGTTTCTCCGGGCGGAATGCCCTTGAAACTGATGCCCGGCACCCCATCCATCTGGAAGGGCAACAGGATGCCGTGCCAGTGTATGGAGGTGTCCACCGCGAGTCGGTTGTGAACACGAATGGTGACTGTCTCGCCCTCCCGCCAGCGCAGGGTCGGGCCGGGAATCGAGCCGTTGATGGTGGTGGCCATGCGCGGCGAACCGGTGAAATTCACCGGCGTTTCGGCAACCGTCAGATCGAATTCCGTACCTTCCAGCACGGGCGCATAACCCGTTGCCGTATCGGCGCTGCGCGCCCAGGAAGGCTTGATCATCGGGCCCAGGCCCAGCAGCAGACCGCCTGCCGCCAGTCCCTGGACAAATCGACGGCGCGGCAAATCCGGCACGGCGATAACGGGCGAAAACGAATTGATCGGGTTACGCTTCATGGGGAGTGATCCTCCAGACTGAATAAAGGGTGTGCCGATCGATGCGTTTAGCCACATCCAGATCGCCACGATATGGGTCACATCTTGCAGGCGCACCCCCGACATCAAGCTGACAGGCTGATGACAAGTTTGTAATGCGTTCAACGCCGGGCAGGAGCTGTGGCAGGATGTGCTCATTCCTCTCAAGCCATTCACCATGAAACTACTGATCATCGAAGACGAGCCCAAGACGGGCGATTATCTGAAGCAAGGCTTAACCGAAGCCGGTTTTGTCACGGACCTTGCGCGCGATGGCTGGGAAGGGCTGGAACTCGCGAAGGCCGGCCACTACAGCCTGATGATCCTCGATGTCATGCTGCCAGGGCTGAACGGCTGGCAGGTGCTGGAAGGCGTGCGCCGGGCCGGTATCGATATGCCGGTGCTGTTTCTGACCGCGCGCGACCAGGTCGAAGACCGCGTCAAGGGGCTGGAACTGGGCGCCGACGATTATCTGGTGAAACCCTTTGCCTTTGCCGAACTGCTGGCCCGGGTGCGCAGCCTGGTGCGCCGCGGTCAAACCAGCCTGGAAGCCACCGTTCTCAAGGCAGCCGATCTGGAACTGGATTTGCTGCGTCGCCGCGCGACACGGGCAAACCACAAAATCGAACTCACCGCCAAGGAATTCGCCCTGCTGGAATTGTTCCTGCGGCGTCAGGGCGAAGTGCTGCCGCGCAGCCTGATCGCCTCGCAAGTGTGGGACATGAATTTCGATTCCGACACCAATGTCATCGATGTCGCAGTACGCCGATTGCGCATCAAGATCGACGAGGGATTCGAACTCAAGCTCATCCACACCGTGCGCGGCATGGGCTATGTGCTCGAAACCGATGCGGGCGACGCCGCCGTATGAAGCCGCTGTCGCTCATCGCCCGGATCAGCCTGTATTTCGCCGCGGCGGCATGCCTGGTTTTGCTCACGACCGGCTATTTCCTGTCGCATGTGGTCGAGGCCCATTTTGAGGAAGGCGACCACCACGAACTCAATGGCAAGCTGGAACTGATCCAGAACCTGTTCAGAAATGCCGGCAACCCGAACGAACTGAGGCAGTTGCCGCAACACCTGCATGACGCTCTCGTCGGCCACCATGGCCTGATGGTAGCGATCACCGATGCGTCCGGTGCGCTCTGGTTCGCGACACCGGGGGCGGCTTTCCCCGGCGCGCTCCTGAAAAACTGCCAGGACCGCTCATCGAACTGCGCCGAAGACGCCTTGCGGCAATGGCAGCAAGGCGGGATCGGCTACCGCGGCCTAGCGGTGCCGATCGTCGCTGGCAGCGGCCAGCCCTTCACTGTGGTGCTGGGACAGGATGTCGAGCGGCACGAGATTTTCATGGACACCTTCCGCATCGTGCTGGCGATTGCCATTGCCCTGGCGGCTCTGGCCACCGCAGGTCTGGGCTGGGTCGTAACCCGGTGGGGCCTGGCCCCGCTGCGCCAGGTCACCGACATGGTTTCCGGCATCTCCGCCGAGCATCTGGCAGACCGCCTGCCGGACGACCACTTGCCCACCGAATTGAAACCCCTCGCAACCGCTTTCAACGCCATGCTGGCGCGGCTGGATGATTCGTTCCGGCGGCTGTCCGAATTCTCTTCCAACATCGCGCACGAATTGCGCACCCCGATTTCCAACCTGATGACGCAAACGCAAGTTGCGCTATCCAGCGCACGCGACAAGGACGCCTACAAGGAAGTACTCTATTCCAGTCTGGAAGAATACGAGCGCATGGCGCAAATGGTGGGCGACATGCTCTACCTCGCTCAAACCGACAACGGCCTGTTGAAACCGGGTCTGGAAAAAGTCGATTTGGCCAGCGAAACGCAAGGCCTGTTTGATTACTTTGAAGCCTGGGCTGAAGAGCGCTCCGTTGCACTGACCCTGACCGGTTCGGCGACCGTACCCGGTGACCGCTTGATGCTGCGGCGCGCGCTCAGCAATCTCATTTCAAATGCCATTCGCCACAGCCCACCCGGCAAGGCCGTGCACGTATCAATAAGCCATGCAGACAACAAAGTCATCGTGGTTGTCGAAAACCCCGGCCCGGCCATCCCGGCAGAACACCTGCCCAA
>JADMKH010000069.1:2226-4419 GCA_018780025.1 Thiobacillus sp. | reverse complement strand
CCGGGTCGACCCTTCGCGGCAGCGCCAGGGCGATGGGGCTGGCCTGGGCCTGGCCATCGTCAAGGCCATCGTCGACGCCCATGGCGGTTCGATCAGCGTCACCTCGACCGATCAGGCAACCCGGTTTCAACTCAAGCTGGCAACGCAGGTGGAATAAGGCGTTCTGGCCCGGCGCGCAACCGAAAAAAAAACGGCCCATCGAGGCCGCTTTTTCCATGCAATCGGGCATGCGCTTATTTCTTGCCAACGGGCTCGTCAACCATGCGCCAGATGTCCACGTCACGGCCCTGCTCGCGCATGTGTTCCGCCTTGGCCGACAAATAGCGCTGCAAGCTCGGCTCTTTTACATACGCCCCGCTCGACACATAGGTGAAGATGCCCTGCGTATGAAACACCTTGAAAAAGGCCTCGGAGCGGATGACCTCCTGCCCCTTTTCATTGAACAGCACGATGGATGGCGCATATTTGATGTCCAGCGCCCTGGCCCATTCGCGCGCCGTGGTGGCTTTGCCCTGCGGTGTGATCACCGGCGTATCCGACCACATGTTGAGCTGGATCGCATCGAACCGGGCGATGATGTCGCGCATCTCCTTGTCCGGCAGCACCTTCGCGTGCAACTCGGCGCAACTGGGGCAGTCGCGTTGCTCGAAGAATACGGCAATCGGCCTGGCCTTGCCGCCCTTGCGCGTCAGGTTAAAAGGCGGCCGTTTGAAGAAAGATTCATCGATCAACTCGCCGCCGCTGGCCGGCGGCTGGTTTGCCGCCGCGTAATCGCGGTAGCTGATTTCCTTTTCCTTGCCCTGCGCAACAAACTCCAGCGCGGTCTTGAACCGGGCAGGCTGGATATAGCCATCCAGCCGTAAAACGGTTTTCCCCGCCGCGTCAAAAAACATCAGGCTCGGCGTGTATTGCACCTTGAGGCTGGCGGCAAACTGCTTCTCCGACATGGCCTTGCCGTCGAGCGCAACCACCTCGCGGTCGCCCCACATATTGATGGCGATCACATCGAAGTTTTTGCGCAAATAGGTTTCGATATCCTTTTGCGCCATGTTGCGCTCAACCAGCGCATGGCAATAAGGACAGTTATCCTGCGTGAATAGAATCATCACACGCCTGTTTTTCGATTGGGCTTCGGCAATATCCTCCTTGAGGTTCAGAAAGCTTTCCTTGAACCAGGCGGGATATTCGGTTTGCTTCGCACCATAATAAGCGCCCTGCTTCCCGGCTGCCTCGGCAAGCCCGGCAAACAGCAGCATGACAAACGCCAACCACCTCAGAGAATGAAACCACTGCATGGAATGTGAAATCATGACCTCTCCAGGTTGCCCATCAATATGAATAACGAATTGTGTTATGGCCAACTTTATACCCAAATGGCCCGTTCAAGCATGAGCGGAAAAACCCGGCCGCCGGCCCCCTAAATAGGGTTAAATCATTCACCATGCTTCCGATCCTTTATTCGTTCAGACGCTGCCCCTACGCCATCCGCTCGCGCCTCGCCCTGCATGCCAGCGCAACCCCCTACGAACTGCGCGAAATCCAGCTACGCGACAAGCCCGCCGCCATGCTGGCCGCATCGCCCAAAGGCAGCGTGCCCGTGCTGGTGCTGCCCAATGGCCAGGTCATCGACGAAAGCTGGGACATCATGCAATGGGCGCTCAAGCAGCACGACCCGGACAACTGGCTTGGGGACGATGGCTGCCATGTCGAAGCAGCAGCGGCGCTGGTGAACATCAACGACGGCAGCTTCAAAGCCGCACTGGATCGCTACAAATACGCCGACCGCCACCCCGAACACCCGCAAAGCCATTACCGAACCGAAGGCGAGCCGTTTCTGCGGCAACTGGAAAACCGCCTGCAAGCAAACGCCTGTTTATCAGGCGGCCGGCCGTCCATCGCCGATGCCGCAGTTTTACCTTTCGTCCGGCAATTCGCGGGCGTGGATCAGAAATGGTTTGACCAGTCGCCCTACCCAAAGCTGCGTAACTGGAGTGAAGCGCTCATCAACTCAGCCCTGTTTACGGCCGTCATGCTGAAGCATCCGGTGTGGCGAAGCGAAGGGAAGTCTGTTGTCATCAAAGGTGAGGACGAATGTGCGTGACGGTAGGAGATTCTGGATAGTCTGGGCCGGCCCTGAGCGGCCCGCCAGAGTAGGCACCACGACGTCTGGTGTTCGGTTGAATCCGCAAGCCT
>JADMKH010000069.1:0-2216 GCA_018780025.1 Thiobacillus sp. | reverse complement strand
CATCCATTCGTCACAATCGCTGACAGAAATACTGACCCTGGAGTTCCTATAGCCGAATTGCACATAGCCGTTTTGCCCGGCAAGTCTGTTTTGCGTGGCAGAAGCTATAGAAGGTTGTCGATTAGCGCTATACATCTTCCTCGTTAACGATTGTGCGAGAGCTTCAGCAAGTTCTGGAAATAGCAACGCCAAAAGATTGTCGTACTCTCTACTTCGCTGATATGTTTGCTCACCGTGTCCGAGGCTACGCCACACTTCGTTTCTCCAATCTGCAACCCGTTCAGCCTGCTGAGTATTAAGCGTAGGCTTGTAAACCTTGGTCGCAATTAGGTACAGGGTTTGCCATTTAGAATGGGGAGGTCTTTCTTGCAAAATTGAGTTGATGACTTGCCACGCGGTATCAAGCTTGTACCCACTGGCTTTGTTCTGCTTTAAAGACAGGATTCTTTCCAGAATATTGCCTCGTTGCCAGAATAGCGCCTTGTCTTGGGCCTCTTGAAAACCATAAGCGGATAAGCCAGCAGCGCACTCGTATATACGTTCCAAGGCATCTTCACGGCCTTGTGGATCGCCACCTGACACCTCAACTTGCACGCGAGCCTCCGCGTGGGACTGCACAGAGTGAAGGTATTGATGCGCCCATTTATCGACTGACACGCTTTTGATCTCTTTGTGCTTGCGCTCCAGGTCAAGCCTCCCAAGTTCTATCGTATTGGCTATATTGACCTCTATCGTTAGCTCCCTCCGAAGTCGAATCTCTTCTTGTGCCATACGCGGGTGATGTAGCCAGCGCTTTCCAGCGAGTTCCTCAATGACAAGTCGCTCAAACTCGGCTTCCGTAAACCTCCCACCCATTTTGGAAATATCAATTTCAATGGTCGGTATATTTACGGCTTTGATGCGCTCAATACGTTCTTCGCTGATGGTATTCGTTACAGTGACTTCGATAAGTATCGTCCCTGCTGGCCAAGCAGGCGCTTCGATTGTATTTGCCATGACATCTGGCTTAATTCGGCCCAAGTTCTTCTCAAGAATCACCGATTCGAGTTGCACCATCTGACCTGGCACAACATCTTGCTTATAAAGGAGTTCGCCATTCAACAACTTCGCCTCGACCTCAATGCTTAAATCCGGCAGGAAAATTCGTTTCTCTCGCTCGAGAATTTCTTTGGCCTTGAGGTGCAGAAGCGTCTCGCGCTTGACGTCTCCATCTACGGCATCGGGGAAACTGACGTCATCACCAAGCCAATCAAGTGCATCCACTGCCATTTCTCTCGCCGCCTCGTCAGCTTCCAAGGCTAGAGCTTCATCGTTCCAGTGTGAACACCAGGATGCATTGTCTACGATGAGCCGTAATCGCTTTATTAGTTCTTCGGGTGGCATTCCCGCGATGTGTGGGTCTTCGACAGACATGAGTATTGTTGGGATCAATGCGCCAGTTTCGCTCGAGGTGTCTGGCCCTACGCTACCGATCAGTTCAACTTTCAATTGTCGGCCGTCTTCAAGTGTAAGAATCCCGCTTACGCGGTCATGAAATTTGAAATCATGGACACGAACTTGCTCAGGGGGTGTCTCTACCCAAGCATCGTAGTATTCGCCACTCAATCCAGCCACCCGCGCTGATTGGCGCCGGCGTGGTAATTCCAGAATTCCTGTGCTTTTTAGTGTTGCCAGCGCCGCAGCCCTGGCAGCCAAAATAAGACAAGAACTTTTCTCAGCGCCCTCTGGATGGCGGAAATGCGGTCGTATTTTGAAAGTTGTTTTTGCGGCATTTACCGCGACCAAGGGCAGTCCGCAGCTAATGCACTCGCAATTGCAGTTGGCCCCGCGCTGGTGCTCTCCAAGTTCACCTATGTAACGAGGATCCTCTGTCGTGCGGTCTCGGGCCCAAGCCATAACAAGGTCGCCCATAGGCGGTTCAGCCGGAATGTCCGTCGACGCAGAAATCTTCCAATGCGGTGCTGACCACGTTTGATCGTCATTAGACGAGCCCCCCATGCCGTGCCCCTTTCCTATTTACGAAACGAGTGTAGCAATCAAAGGTGGCAGCGGGCAGGTAAGACAACTAATTTGACGTGTTGGGGTATTCCTTGCGGGGTACATACTTGGCAATGCCTGCTATTTGGTTCCTTTTTGTTGCTTTCTCTGAATGACGGCTTTTGCCGATTATGCACAGTCATTGATTATGTGAAGTTGTGGAACGGATTGCGCTGAAG
>JADMKH010000203.1 GCA_018780025.1 Thiobacillus sp. | reverse complement strand
CGGCGCCGAACAGGTCGCCGACCACGTTCATGCCGGCCATCAGCGGGCCTTCGATCACGTGCAGCGGACGCTCGCATTCAAGCCGCGCGGCTTCGGTGTCTTCCACAATGTATTGCGTGATGCCCTGCACCAGCGCGTGGGAGAGCCGCTCGCTCACCGGCATCTGGCGCCAGGACAAATCCTCGACCCGCTCCTTTGCCCCGCCTTTGACGTTTTCGGCAAAATTCACCAGCCGCTCGGTCGCGCTGTCCTCATTGGGAGAAGTTGGGCGGCGGTTGAACAGCACGTCCTCGACGCGCTCCTTCAACTCGGGGTCGAGATTGGCGTAGACGCCGAGTTGGCCGGCGTTGACGATGCCCATGTCCATCCCGGCCTGGATCGCGTGATACAGGAAGGCGGTGTGGATCGCCTCGCGCACCGCATCGTTGCCGCGGAACGAGAAGCTCACGTTCGATACGCCACCGGAGATGTGCGCGTGCGGCAGGTTCTGGCGGATCCAGCGGGTGGCTTCGATGAAGTCGACCGCGTAGTTGGCGTGCTCCTCGATGCCGGTGGCGACCGCGAAAATATTCGGGTCGAAAATGATGTCCTCGGGCGGGAAGCCCACCGTTTCGGTCAGCAGCTTGTAGGCGCGGGCGCAGATTTCGGTCTTGCGCGCGTAGGTGTCGGCCTGGCCGGTTTCGTCGAAGGCCATCACGATCACTGCCGCGCCGTAGCGTCGGCACAATTTCGCGCGTTCGATGAATTCGGCTTCGCCTTCCTTCATCGAGATGGAATTGACGATACCCTTGCCCTGGATGCACTTGAGGCCGGCTTCGATGACGCTCCACTTTGACGAATCGAGCATGATCGGCACCCGTGCGATGTCGGGCTCCGAGGCGATCAGCAGCAGGAAGCGCACCATCGCCGCCTCGGCGTCGAGCATGCCTTCGTCCATGTTGATGTCGATGATCTGCGCGCCGTTTTCGACCTGCTGGCGTGCCACCGACAGCGCATCGTCGTAGCGGCCTTCGAGAATCATCCGGGCAAAAGCTTTCGAGCCGGTGACGTTGGTGCGCTCGCCGATGTTGACGAACAGACTGTCCTTGCCGACGTTGAACGGCTCCAGCCCGGACAGGCGCATCGCCGGTTCGAGCACCGGCGGAATGCGCGGCGCGACGCCCGCAACGGCCTCGGCAATGGCGGCGACGTGCGCGGGCGAACTGCCGCAGCAGCCGCCGACGATGTTCAAGAGCCCCGCGCGCGCCCATTCGCCGATGTGGGCGGCCATTTCCGGCCCTTCCATGTCGTATTCGCCGAAGGCGTTGGGCAGGCCGGCGTTGGGGTGGGCCGAAACAAAGGCATCCGACTTGCCGGCAAGCTCCGCCACATACTGGCGCAGCAGATCGGGTCCGAGCGCGCAGTTGAGGCCCACCGACAATGGCCGCGCATGGCGCACCGAGTTCAGGAACGCTTCGCCGGTCTGGCCGGACAGGGTGCGGCCGGAGGCATCGGTGATGGTGCCGGAAATCATCACCGGCAGCCGCAGATGGTTGTGTTCGAAATATTCCTCGATCGCAAACAGCGCGGCCTTGGCGTTCAGCGTGTCGAAAATCGTCTCGACCATCAGGATGTCGGCGCCGCCCTTCACCAGGCCGTCGATCGCTTCCAGATAGGTTTCCCTCAACTGGTCGAAGGTCACATTGCGGAAACCGGGGTCGTTCACGTCAGGCGAAATCGTCGCAGTGCGCGAAGTGGGGCCGAGCACACCGGCGACGAAACGCGGCTTGTCCGGATTCAGTGCGGTCGCTTCGTCGGCCGCCTCGCGCGCAAGACTTGCGGCGGCAAAGTTGAGCTCCGCCACCAGGTGTTCCATGTGGTAATCCGCCATCGAAATCGCGGTGGCGTTGAAACTGTTGGTCTCCAGGATATCGGCGCCGGCGGCCAGGTACTGGGCGTGGATGTTCTTGATGAGCTGCGGCTGCGTCAGGCACAACAGATCGTTGTTGCCCTTCAGATCGTGCGCAAAATCGGCAAAACGCGTGCCGCGATAATCGGCTTCGGTGAGCTGGTGCGACTGGATCATGGTTCCCATCGCGCCGTCGAGAATCAGGATGCGTTGCGCGAGCAGGGAATGCAGCAGGGCGGTGCGGGACATGGCAGGAAATCAACGGGACAATCGCCCATTATATTCGGTTGGCGCCGGGCCATCTTGCGGTGCTATGGTGTAAATATCGAATCAGCCGGTGCCCGCCATGAAACATCTAGAACCTGCCGAAGTCCTGCCCTTTTTGCAGGCGCGTCCCGAAGCGGTATTCATCGACTGCCGCTCGGAAATCGAATACCTGTTCGTCGGCCATCCAGTCGGCGCGATCCACATCGCCTGGCAGGATGGCCCCGACTGGGACGTGAATCCGGATTTTCTCGGCCACTCCCGCAAGGCGGCGTCGGTCAACCGGCCGGTGGTGCTGATCTGCCGCTCGGGCCGCCGTTCGGTCGAAGCCGGGCGCTATCTTGAAAAATACGGTTTCCCCGAGGTGTACAACGTGCTGCACGGGTTTGAAGGCGATATGGATGAATCGCACCATCGCTGCACGAAGAACGGCTGGCGCTTTGACGGCTTGCCGTGGGAGCAGACGTGAGTGCGGACCCTGACGTTCAGGCCAGCGTCACCCCCAGCCAGGCGCCGATGAACCAGGTGGCCAGCCCGGCCGCGCCGCCGATGCCGAGCATGCGCAGGCCGCTCAATACGGCGTGGCGGCCGGTGAACAGGCTCATGCTGGCGCCAACGGCGAAAAGTCCCAATGCCGTCAATGCGATGGAAGCGGCTAATGCATGGCTGTATCCAAACAGAAAAGGCAATAGTGGGAGGGCCGCACCGGTCGTGAAGGCGGAAAACGACGAAATGGCTGCCACCCAGGGCGAGCCCAGCTCGTTCGGGTTAAGCCCGAGTTCTTCGCGTGTCAGCGTATCCAGCGCACGCTCCGGATCCGCCATCAGTTTCTCGGCCACCCGCCTGGCTTCGTCCATGGGCATGCCCTTGGCGGCATAAATCAGTGCCAGTTCGGCGGCCTCTTCCTGCGGATATTTGTCCAGTTCGTCGCGTTCCAGTCCGATCTGGTATTCGAACATTTCGCGCTGCGCACGTACCGAAACGTATTCGCCCGATGCCATTGAAAATGCGCCAGCCAATAGCCCCGCTACGCCAGTCAATACAATGATCGTCGGTTCTTGCGATGCACCCGCTATGCCATAAATGAGGGCTGCATTCGATACCAGCCCGTCGTTGACGCCAAACACACCGGCGCGCAGGGCATTTCCTGAAACGCCATTTTGATGACGTTTGCCGATGTCGTCGATATGGGTCGGTGTCGTGCGTGGCGGGGTTTGCGTATAGAGCGCCATTCCCCGCACCTTCATCGCAGCCAGCACCCCCCGCATGGCACGCGGGGTGAATGTCCGGGTGAGCCACGCCACAATGCGGGTGCGCAAATCGGGGCGGTAAGTCTGGGGGGGCGGGCCGCCGTGTTGGGTAATCGTGGCCAGCCAGATCGCTGCCTGGTCATCGGCTGACTGTGCCAGTTCGTTGAACAGCGATTCGCGTGTTGTGCCGTGCTCGCATTGGGCGACCACCCGATACAGCCAGGCGGAGCGTTTCTCTTCCCGCCAGGATTCGCGCGGGTCACTCATGCGGTTTGCCGCCGGTATTGGATCGCCTCGGCAAGGTGCACCATGCTGATGGTGTCGCTTCCGGCCAGGTCGGCCACGCTGCGCGCCAGCTTGAGCACGCGGTGATAGGCGCGCGCAGACAGGTTGAGTTGCGCGATGGCTTTTTTAAGCAAGGTTTCTCCAGCCGCATCGAGTTGGCACAGCTGATCGATTTCCAGGGTCCCAAGCGCGGCGTTGGGTTTGCCCTGGCGCCCCATCTGGCGGTCGCGTGCGGACTGCACGCGGGCGCGGATAACCGAACTGGGTTCACCTGTACTGGCCTGCATCAACTCATCCTGAGTCAGCGTAGGCACACTGATCTGGATGTCAATGCGGTCGAGCAGCGGGCCGGAAATGCGCGCGCGGTAGCGGGCAATCTGATCGGGGGTATCGCGACACGCCTGGGTGGGGTGACCGAGAAAACCGCAGGGGCAGGGGTTCATTGCTGCAACCAGTTGAAACCGGGCGGGGAAATCGGCCTGCCGTGCGGCACGCGAAATCGTGATGTGGCCGGTTTCCAGCGGCTCGCGCAGCACTTCCAGCACCTGCCGTGAAAACTCCGGCAGTTCGTCGAGAAACAGCACGCCGTGGTGCGCCAGCGAAATCTCCCCCGGCCGTGGATTGCCGCCGCCCCCCACCAGCGCCACAGCGGAAGCCGTGTGGTGGGGTGAACGGAACGGACGACGCTGCCAGTGTTCGTGACGAAATCCGCCATTGAGTGACTGCACTGCCGCGGCCTCCAGCGCCTCGGTCTCGTTCATTGCCGGCAGGATGCCGGGAAAGCGCGCCGCAAGCATCGACTTGCCGGTGCCGGGCGGCCCTGCCATCAGGACCGAATGCCCTCCTGCGGCCGCCACTTCGAGCGCACGCTTGGTGGCGGTCTGGCCTTTGACGTCGAGAAAGTCCGGGTAGTCCGGCGCGCTGCGAGGGACGTGAATTTCCGGCGCGATGAGTGAAGTTTGTCCCGCCAGCCAGGCACAGACATCGAGCAGGCTGGACGCGCCCAGTGTATCGACGCCACTGGCGAGCGATGCCTCGGCGGCAGAATGCGCCGGCAAAATCAATTGCCGATTCGCTGTGCGGGTTGCCAGCGCCATCGCCAGCGCGCCGCGCACCGGGCGCAGCTCGCCGGTTAGCGCCAGTTCGCCGGCGAATTCGGCATGCTTGAATTTGTCAGCCGGGATTTGGCCGGAGGCAGCGAGGATGGCCAGCGCGATTGGCAGATCAAATCGCCCGGATTCCTTGGGTAAATCGGCCGGCGCGAGGTTGACGGTGATGCGGCGCGCCGGAAATTCGTAGCGCGAATTCTGGATCGCCGCGCGTACGCGGTCGCGCGCTTCCTTCACCTCGGTTTCCGGCAGGCCCACCAGGGTGAACGCCGGCAAGCCATTGGCCAGATGCGCCTCGACCACCACCTCGGGCGCATCCATGCCGTTCAGCGCCCGGCTTTTGACGACAGCGACGGCCACCTATTCGGCGCGCTGCTTTTCCAGTTCGGCCAGACGCGCTTCCAGTTGTTCGAGCCTGGCACGGGTTCGCGCAAGGACTTCAGTCTGCACGTCGAATTCTTCGCGGCTCACCATGTCGAGTTTGCCGAGCATCGCGGTGACCCCGGCTTTGAGATTCTGTTCGATGTCTTTTGCCGGGGACTGCTTCAACATCTCGCCCAGCTTGCCCATCGCATCGTTGATGAATGCAGGATTGGGAAATTTCGGATTCGTATTCATGTCAATCTCCAGTTATGCAAGAGTGTAGCAAGCCCCCTGCCGCAGGGTGCAGCCCAAATAGGGTGCATGGTGATTTTGTTGTGCACCACTAAAGTGCGCACAGCGGGCTGGTTAGAGGAGTGTTGATTGCATCTGTATGTTTTTTATACGAAAAATAACTGGCACGCCTCATGCTGAATTGAAATTGCAATTTTGCGAGTCTTCACATTTGGAGAATATTCATGAAGAAACTTGTACACGCATTGGTGTTGGTTGGTTTGGTGGGAGCGCCTGCCTTGGTTGTGGCTGCTGAAGAAAGCCCGCACTCCTTGAGTGCCAACGTAGGGATGACCAGCAACTACGTTTTCCGGGGCATCTCGCAAACCGGTGGCGACGCCGCAATTCAGGGTGGCCTTGATTATTCACACAGCAGCGGTTTCTACCTGGGTACGTGGGGCTCCAACGTGGGCTGGATCGAAGACTACCAGGGCTACGATTCTGGCAACGTGGAAATCGACGTGTATGGCGGTTTCCGCGGTGGCATCGGCAAGACCAATTTAACTTATGACCTGGGCGCGATCCAGTACCTGTATCCGGGGAAAAAAGCAGGGGCAGTTGATGCTGACACCACCGAGCTTTATGCCGCCTTGGGCTGGAAGTGGTTCACCGCCAAATACTCCTACTATGTCAGCGATGAGGTTTTTGGCTTCGCCAATGCTGATGGTTCCGACTATCTGGATATTTCCGCAAGTGTGCCAATCGGCGAAACCGGCCTGACCGCTGGCGCGCATTGGGGAACGTTCAACTTCAAAAACAACGGTGCTCAGGATTACACCGATTGGAAGGTCAGCCTGGCCTATGACATGGGCAAGCTGAGCAACGTCACGTCTGGCGTGACCGTCGGCGTGATGTACACCGACACCGACGCCGATAGTGCTGTTTGGACCGACGGCAATGGAGAGTTCCTGGGAAAAGACACGACCACCGTCTGGATCTCCAAGGCTTTTTAATGGGCTGACTGATCGGAGCGGTGCAAACGCCCGTTCCATTTCCCCTGTCCTAATTTGGGAGACAACATGAAATTCGTAACGGCAATCATCAAACCGTTCAAGCTGGACGAGGTGCGCGAGGCGTTGTCCGCCATCGGCGTCACCGGCTTGACGGTTACGGAAGTAAAAGGGTTTGGGCGGCAAAAAGGCCACACCGAGCTGTATCGCGGTGCGGAATACGTGGTCGATTTTCTGCCCAAGGTGAAGATTGAGGTGGCCATCAAGGCCGAGTTGCTGGAGCGCGTGATCGAGTCCATTGAAAAAGCGGCCAACACCGGCAAGATCGGCGACGGCAAGATTTTTGTCACCAGCCTGGAACAGGTCGTGCGCATCCGCACGGGCGAATCCGGTCCCGAAGCCCTTTAAGGAGGTTGACGATGAAAAAGCTACTTACTTCTCTGGGCTTGATGTGTGTTCTGCTGGCACCCGGCATGACGTTTGCCCAAGATGCAACGACTCCGACGGAAGCCGCTGTGGTTGAGACTATGGCAATCGAGGAAACGGCGCCAGTTGCGGTTGAAGTTGCCGCGGTTGCTGCGACAGAGACGGCAGCACCCGTCCCCGACAAGGGCGACACCACCTGGATGATGGTTTCCACTTTGCTGGTGATCCTGATGATCATTCCGGGCGTGGCCTTGTTCTACGGCGGTCTGGTTCGCGCCAAGAACATGCTGTCGGTGCTCACCCAGGTCATGGCCATTTTCTGCCTGATTTCCATCCTGTGGGCGGTGTACGGTTATTCGCTGGCATTTGGCGATGGCGGTGGGCTTAACTGGGCGATCGGCGATCTGTCCAAGCTGTTCCTGGCGGGGATTACACCTGACAGCACCGCTGCGACCTTTACCGATGGTGTGGTGATTCCCGAGCTGGTGTTCGTGGCCTTCCAGCTGACCTTTGCCGCCATCACCGTGGCGCTGATCGTCGGCGGCCTGGCCGAGCGGGTGAAGTTTTCCGCGCTGATGGTATTCGGCGCGCTGTGGTTCACCTTCTCCTACCTGCCGATCACGCACATGGTGTGGGCAACGGGGGGCTATCTGTTTGAGCACGGCGCGCTCGATTTCGCGGGCGGCACCGTGGTGCACATCAACGCCGGCATTGCCGCGCTGGTCGGCGCCATCGTGCTGGGCAAGCGCATCGGCTACGGCCGCGACGCCATGCCGCCGCACAATCTGCCGATGACCATGATCGGTGCCTCGCTCTTGTGGGTGGGCTGGTTCGGCTTTAACGCCGGCTCCAACCTCGAAGCCACCGGCGGTGCCGCGCTGGCCTTCATCAACACCATCCTCGCGACGGCTGCGGCAGGCCTGTCCTGGATGTTCGCCGAGTGGATGCTGCGCGGCAAGCCCTCGATGCTGGGTCTCGCGTCCGGCGTGGTTGCGGGACTGGTCGCCGTCACGCCGGCAGCCGGCCTGGTCGGTCCGATGGGTGCGATCGTCCTCGGCGCGATTGCCGGCGTGGTTTGCCTGTGGGGCGTCACCGGCCTGAAAAAGGCGCTGGGTTACGACGACAGCCTGGATGTCTTCGGCATCCATGGCATCGGCGGCATCGTGGGCGCCATCGGCACTGGCATCTTCGTCTCGCCGGCGCTGGGTGGTGTCGGGGTGGACGGTTACACGATGGCTGGTCAGGTTATGACACAGGCTACCGGCGTGCTCATCACCATCGTCTGGTCGGGTGTGGTGAGTCTGGTGCTGTTCAAGCTGATCGACATGACCATCGGACTGCGCGTCAGCGAAGAACAGGAACGCGAAGGTCTGGATACTGCAAGCCACGGCGAGCGGGCTTACAACGTCTAAAAACGCTATCTCCGAAGGAAACTCGGGCGCTCTGCAGAGCGCCCTTTTTTTGCGTGTTGAGCAGGCGCGTTCCCATTCAAATGGGCCGGGTTCCGGCAGACGAACCGCGACGTGTGTGCTTACTTGAGCAGAAACAGCAGCTTTGCGTTGCCCACTTCGATCGTGTCGTCGGGGGACAGGGGTCGCGGCTCATGGCCGATGGACTTGCCATTTAGCCGCGCCGGCTTTTTCCCTTCAACGTGGGTGATGAAATAGCCCTGCGGGCGGGAATTGATTACTGCCAGTTGCGTGCCGGGCACGCCAAAGGTATGCAGCACTTCGGTCAGTTCAATTTCCTGCGCTGACTGGCCGTCATTGAGTATCCGGACCAAGCCCATGCGCGCACCGGCCCTGAAACGGCGCTCTTTTTTTGCCGTTGCCAGTGCATAGGTCCCCACCGCTTGAGCGGTGACACCGAGCGCCTCGCCCGAAGGCTGAATGATCATCGTCCGGTCGAAGCTGGGGCCGTCAATGGCCTTATGGTTGCGGTAACGAATCTGGATGTGGGCAATTTCGATGACATCGTCGTTTTGCAGAATATGCCGGGTAATCAGCCGACCATTCACCAGCGTGCCATTGGTGCTGCCCTGGTCTTCGAGAATGTCATCATTGCCGACTGAGGTGATGCGTGCGTGGGTACGACTGATGCCCTCGCCGGCCAGGCTGAGGTCACAGTCGGCCAGGCTGCCGATGGTGAAGCTGGAGGCGTTGAGAAACCGGTTTTCGACGACTTCACCGTTTTGGCTGACGATTAGTTTTGCCATGGGTATTAGCCTCCAAATAGCCGGGCAAAGAAACCCAGTCTCTTCGCTACGGGTTGTTTGCCTGCTCTTGCCAGGATGACGGAAATATTGTCTTCGCCACCATTGTCGTTGGCGATCATCACCAGCTGGCTGGCGGCGAGCGGTAAATTGGACTGGAGCGAATTGAGCACCAGCTGGATATCGGTGTTGTCGACCATATCGTTGAGGCCATCCGAACACAGCAGAAAGAGATCGCCCGGCTGCGCTTCGCACTCGCTCAGCGACACCTCCACCTCGGATTCCAGGCCCAGCCCGCGCGTTACCAGATGACGGTTGTGGGACGTGGCAGCGGCCTCGGTACTGAGTATGCCCTGGTCGATCTGTTCCTGCAGCAGCGAATGATCATGCGTGAGCAGTTCCAGCTGTGTGTCACGCAATCGATAAATGCGCGAATCGCCAACATGCGCCAGCGTGACATGGTTGTTTCTGAACAGCAGCAGCGCCAGCGTGGACCCCATCATCTGTTCCTGGCTGCTGTGAATGCGCTGCGCGCGTCGTTCGCCTTCCATGAAAATCGCGCGATTGGCCCTTTTGACTACGTCTACCACCAGTGCAGCCACATCGCTGTTGTGATTGAGCTTGCCCTGCAAGCCCTGGGTCAGGCCCTCCACGATGACCTGGGTGGTCAGTTTGCTGGCCACGTCGCCGGACTGGTAGCCGCCCATGCCATCGGACAATACCAACAGGCCCAGATCGCCGACCGTGGCGATGCTGTCTTCGTTCAAACTGCGGAGCAGGCCCGGGTCAGTCCTGGTGGCAATCTCGAGGAAAAGCGGGGTATTTGATGGCTTGTTTGACAAAGCGGTAGTCTCTTGGTGTTTGTTATACTTTCTTTCCGAGGATTCTCTCACCAGGAATCGCCCTAAAGCAAGCCGCTTGGCACGGTCCCCGCATGCTCAATCAAACTAAAATTGGTCGTTATGAAGTGATCGCTCCGTTGGGACAGGGCGCAATGGGGACCGTCTACAAGGCGGTTGACCCATTAATTGAGCGTACGGTCGCGATCAAGACGATCAGCCTCAATTTGTCAAACGAAGAACGCGCCGAGTTCGAGGAGCGGTTTTACCGCGAAGCCAAGTCCGCAGGTCGTTTGAACCATCCCAATATCGTCACCATTTATGACGTCGGCGAAACCGGCGATATCGCTTATATCGCGATGGAATATCTGGAAGGGGAATCGCTGCGCGAGATGCTCGATTCCGGCGTGGTGCTGCCGGTCGAAATGATCGGAAAAATCGCGGCGCGCATTGCCAGTGCACTGAACTACGCGCATGAGAACTTTGTGGTGCATCGCGACATCAAGCCCGCAAATATCATGATCACGCCGAACCGCAACGTCAAAATCATGGATTTCGGCATTGCGCAGATTCCAACGGGTTCGCGCACGCAACTCGGTACCGTGCTGGGCTCGCCCAAATACATGGCACCCGAACAAGTGGCGGGTCAGGCCACGGATGGTAAAACCGATATCTTTGCGCTGGGCGTGGTGCTGTACGAAATGCTGACCGGGACGACGCCTTTCAATGGCGACAACCTGAGCGCCATCATGTACAAAATTCTGAACGAAGACCCCACGCCGCCCAGCGTGATTAACCCCCGCGTGCCCCCGATATTCGACCGGATTGTCAGCCGGGCGCTGGCCAAACGGCCTGAGGATCGGTACCAGACCGCCCGGGAGTTCGCCCAGGATTTGAGAAATCAGGATGCAGTCCCCCTCCACGCAGCAAGTCAGCCGACTGCCAGCAACCGGTCGGCAACCACCCGGCAAGCCCGCAGCCTGCCGCCAGAAGAACACGACACCACACTGTTCCTGCCGCCCCATCAAGCCCGAAAAGTGTTTGCGGCAGCGTCCGTAGATCGCCGGGCCGGCATCAAGGGAAAAATCGCATTGGCGCTCCAGGCTGCGCTACTGAGTCGCAAGGCTTTGTTTTTTGCCGTTCCGGTGTTGGTCATTACAGCATTCGCGATTTATTTGCAGTCGCCCCAACCGCTGCGGCGTGCAGCGCCCGCTCAGGTCGCACCCGTGTCCGGGATGCCGCGTGTCCCCGTACCGCAACCGGCGGTTGTGGCTGCAAACGCGCCTGTGGTTTTTCCTGCGGCGCCCGCGAAACCCGTCGCGCGCGTTGTGCCAGCAGCGAAAACCACACCAGCGCCCGCCGCTCTGGCGCAGGAAAAAGCCACCCTGTCGCTTGCAATTTCGCCATGGGGCGAAGTGTTTATCGATGGAAAAAGCATGGGTGTTTCCCCCCCGCTCAACACGTTGCAGCTGGAGCCGGGAAGGCACACCGTGGAAATACGCAACCAGGCGTTTGCAGGC
Source organism: Thiobacillus sp. (assembly GCA_018780025.1). Classification (GTDB taxonomy): domain Bacteria; phylum Pseudomonadota; class Gammaproteobacteria; order Burkholderiales; family Thiobacillaceae; genus Thiobacillus. The sequence continues at coordinate 9,715 of JADMKH010000203.1, read as the reverse complement.
TATCGTGATACCGTGAACGTGATGCCGGGCCAGTCGCTCAAAATCAGACATAAATTCAGGTAAGGATATGACTATGAAGCAGATGGGTGCGCTGCTTTGCGCTGTGCTGCTCATGACGGCCTGCGCAACGCCAGTTGTGAGGGATGCGGGCCTGGATAAATTTGCCCTCCGCAAAGCTGAAAAGGACCTGTCGTTGGGTATCCGGGCTTACGAAGACGGCGATTACAAGAACGCTTCTCGACTTTTACAGAGTGCGCTTGCGGCCGATCTTTTTTTGACTTCAGACAAGGTGGCGGCGCACAAGTATCTGGCTTTTATGCATTGCGCCCAGTCACGGGAAAAAGCCTGTCGCGATGCGTTTCGCAAGGTGCTGGAGTTGAATCCGGATTTTCAGTTAACCCCGGCGGAAGCGGGCCATCCTTCATGGGGGCCCGTGTTTAAATCGCTTAAATAGAAGTGCCGACCCCCCTGAACCCAGGGGGGCAATTCATGCAGTCATGAAAAATCTTTGTTGAGCGGGAATAAAACGGCCTGCGACGGTGTTTACGTCAGTGCAAGTTCGCAGTGCCCATTAACCCTTGATAAAGGAACACCATGAAACTCGCTTCAATTTCAGTTCTCGCCAGTCTTGCCCTGCTGGTTGCCTGCGCAACCCCGATGGGTGCCCCCACTAAAACCGCTGCAGGCGTGCTGACCAACTCGGCCGGCATGACCCTGTATACCTTCGACAAAGATCCGGCTGATGCGGGCAAGAGTGTTTGCGTAGAGGATTGCGCTACAAAATGGCCGCCTTTGATTGCGGCTGCGGGTGAAAAGGCCGACGGTTCGTACAGCATCATCAATCGTAACGATGGCGCCAGGCAGTGGGCATACAAGGGCAAGCCCCTGTATACGTGGTTCAAGGACCAGAAGCCGGGCGATACCACCGGTGATGGCGTCAACAACGTATGGCGCACTGCCAAGCCCTGAGTGCGCGCCCGGCCCGATCTGATCGAGCACCTGCCCCGTCTGCGCCGCTATGCCCGGGCGCTGACGGGGGAGGCCGCGCGCGCCGACGACCTGGTTCAGGATACGCTTGAGCGCGCCCTGGCCAAGCTGGATTTGTGGCAGCCGGGTACCGACTTGCGGGCCTGGCTGTTTACCTTGATGCACAATTTGTTTTTAAATCAGATACGTGCCCATCGCCCCCCTGATTCCGCGCTCGATGAAGCGCTGGATATACCGGTGAGCGGTGGGCAGATGGAAGCCCTGGGCGCACGCGATATCCATGCGGCGCTGGCCCGGTTGCCGGAACCGCAGCGGGAGGTGATGCTGCTGGTGGGGCTGGAGCAGTTTTCCTATGACGAGGCCGCCCGGATTCTGGGGGTGCCATTGGGCACCGTGATGTCGCGCCTGTCCCGGGCGCGCGAGCGGATGCGGCAGATGCTCGCGGGTGAACCCGTCGTGCAATTGAAGGTAGTGAAATGACAGACCGCGTAAACGAAGACGACCTGCATGCCTTTGTCGACGGCTCGCTTTCCGATGCGCGCCGTCTGGAGGTGGAAGCTTGGCTGGCTGCGCACCCGGCTGATGCCGGGCGGGTGCAGGCATGGGCGAGCCAGAATCAGTCGCTGCATGCTGCGTTCGACTCGGTATTGAATGAGCCGCTGCCGATTCATCTGGTGCGTGCTGCACGGCGGCAGCCAGCGCGAACGCCTTACAAGGCCATCGCCGCGGCATTGGCGTTTGTGGCGAGCGGCCTGGTGGGGTATGGCATCGGCCTGGTCTCGGATCGGTCAGCCGTGAATCCGCCCCTCGCGTCAACGCAGCCCTTTGTTCGCGATGCCGCCATCGCCCATGCCGTATTCAGCCCCGAGGTGCGGCACCCGGTTGAAGTCGAAGCCGCCCATGCCGAACATCTGGTGAGCTGGCTCTCCAAGCGCGTCGGCACCGAGCTCAAGGCGCCGGATTTCGCCGTGCTGGGATTTGATTTGCTGGGCGGCCGTTTGCTGACCGGCGAATCGGGCCCGGTCGCGCAGTTCATGTATCAGGACGGGATCGGACGCCGCGTCACCCTGTATGTGCGGCGTGCTGCTGCGGGCAAGGCAGCGGAGAATCATGAAACCTCATTTCGCCACGTGACGGAAAACGGCGTGGAAGTGTTTTACTGGATCGACCGTGATTTTGGTTACGCGCTTTCCGGCCAGATCGCCCCCGCCGACATCCGCAAACTGGCCGGCGCCGCGTATACCCAACTGGTCGGGCACGCCGGCGGCGGATAATTCCGCGCTTTTGTATTGGCTGGCTTTTCGGTAGGCTTCGCGCTAAACCTACCGAAAACGAGCCCATGCATTTCACCCCCGAAACCTTCCGCGCCTGGCCGACCAAGCGCATTACCCTGCTCGGCATGTCCGGCGTCGGCAAGACGCATATTTCCTCCATGCTGCGCGGCCACGACTGGTTCCACTTTTCCGGCGACTACCGGATCGGCACGCGTTATCTCGACGAACCGATTCTGGATCTGATCAAGCAGCAGGCGATGAGCGTGCCATTTTTGCGCGATTTGTTGCGCAACGACTGGATCGACATCAAGAACAACATCAAGATCCACGACCTCGGCCCGGTGCTGACTTTTGTCGGCAAGCTCGGCGGGCCGGAGTGGGGCGGGCTCCCGCTGGACGAGTTCTCGCGCCGTCAGGCGGCGTATCGCGAGGGCGAAATCGCTGCCATGCGCGACGTGCCGGAATTCATCCGCAAGGGCCAGGAAATTTATGGCTACCCGCATTTCGTGAACGACGTCGGCGGCAGCCTGTGCGAGCTGGACGAGCCGGGCGTGGTCGAGCTGCTGGCCGAACACACGCTGATTTTGTATATCCAGACCACCACGCGTGAAGAAGAAGACACACTGATCAAGCGTGCGCAGTCCGACCCCAAGCCGCTGTATCTGCGCCCGGCTTTCCTCGCCGAAGTCTTGCCGCTGTATCTCAAGGACAAGGGCATCGAGTACGTCGCCCAGATCGAGCCCGACGATTTCGCGCGTTGGGTGTTTCCGCGCCTGTTCCATTCGCGCATCCCGCGCTACGAGGCGATTGCCAGGCCGCACGGCTATACGGTGACCTCGCAGGAAGTGGCGCAGGTGCGCGACGAGCGCGATTTCCTGGCGCTGCTGGAAACCGCGATTGCGCGGAAGGGGTAAGGCATGACAACACAGAGGACGCAGAGGGCACAGAGTAAAAGCAGAGAGGGATTCCTCTGTTTCCTCTGCGCCCTCTGTGTGAACCCCAAACCGCAGGAGAGCCGCGATGCCGCTGGTCGCGCATAACGCCCTGCCCACGTTCGATCGCCTGCGCCGCGATGGCCTGGTGGTGCATACCCCCGAGCGGGCGGCGCAGCAGGAAATCCGCGAACTGCATGTCGGTCTGCTGAACATGATGCCGGACGCCGCGCTGGAGGCGACCGAGCGCCAGTTCTACCGGCTGGTGGGCACCTCCAACCCGATCGCGCAGTTCTACATGCACCCCTTTACCTTGCCGACTCTGCCGCGCGGTGAGGCGGCGCGCGCGCACATCGCGCAGTATTACGAAACCTTCGATGCCATCCGCGAGGCGGGGCTGGACGCGCTCATCATCACCGGCGCCAACGTCAGCCATGCCAACCTCGCCGATGAGCCGTTCTGGGATCCGCTGATCGAGGTGATCGACTGGGCCTGGGACCACGTCACCTCGACCCTGTGTTCCTGCCTCGCCACCCATGCGGTGATGCAGTTCCGCCATGGCCAGGCACGAGTGAAACAGCCGCAGAAAATATGGGGGGTGTACGAGCACCGCGTAACCGATAAGCGCCATCCCTTGGTGACCGACGTCAACACCCGTTTCGATGTCCCACATTCGCGCTGGAACGATGTCTCGCGCGCGCAATTCGAGGCGGCGGGTGTCAGGGTGCTGGTCGAGTCCGCGGAGGCAGGCGTGCATCTGGCGGTGAGCCCGGACGGGCTGCGTACCGTGTTTTTTCAGGGTCATCCCGAATACGACACCATTTCGCTGCTGAAGGAATACAAACGCGATCTGCTGCTGGCATCGGCCGACGCCAAGCGGGCGTTGCCGGCGTACCCGGCGCGCTATTTCAACCGGCAGGCGCAGGCGTTCCTGGCGGAGTTCAACAGTCGTCGGCAGGCAGGGGAAGCGCTGGATTTCCCCGAGCCTCTTCTATTGCCGCTGATCGACAACACCTGGCACGACTCCGCCGAGGCGGTGGTCGGCAACTGGATTGGGTGCGTTTATCAGGTCACCCACCGCGAGCGCGGCCTGCCCTTCATGCCGGGGATCGACCCCAACAACCCGCTGGGATGGGTGTGACCGAAGCGCGCGCGCAGTTTGACGAGGGACAGGGTGCGCTGATTGCCAGCGGCGACTGGCATGCCGAAGCGGCCGCCGCATTGCCGGCGCTCCCGGACCAGCCCGCGCGCATTCTCGACGGCGCCGACATCACCCAGCTCGACACCAATGGCGCATGGATGTTGCTCGCCGCTGCCCGTTGGCAAGCCGGCGAATCGCTGCCCGAGCTGCGCGCATTCCAGCCGCAGCATCTGGCGATGCTGCAACTGGTGGCCCGGCACAGCGCCGCCGCCACGGCGCTGCCCGAGCCGCCTCGGGCAGGGGTGCTTGAACTGACCGGACGCGGCGCGCTGGCAATGGGGATGCATGTCCTTGGCCTGGTCGATTTCATCGGCCGCCTGTCCATCGAACTGGCGGTGCTGATGGGCCGCCCGGGTCAATGGCGCTGGCGCGAATTCGGCGCCCAGTTGAGCGCGGTGTTCGTCGGCGCGATCCCCATCGTGTTCGGCATGCTGTTTCTGCTTGGCGTGGTGTTTGCCTATCTGCTGGGTTCGCAGGCGCAGCAATACGGGGCCAATATCTTTGTCGTCGATGGTTTGCTGCTGGCCATCCTGCGCGAGATTTCGCCGGTCATCGTCGCCGTTCTGGTGGCCGGCCGCAGCGGCGCCGCCATCACCGCGCAGATCGGAACCATGAAAATCACCGAGGAAATCGACGCCATCACCACGCTCGGCCTGTCTCCGCTGGTCGTGCTGGTGATCCCGCGCGTGCTGGCGGTGCTGATCGCGCTGCCGTTATTGGTGTTTATCGGCGACATTGCCGGAATCCTCGGCGGCATGCTGATCACGCAGGTGCAGCTGGATATCACCTATGCCATGTTCATGGATCGGCTGGCGGATGTGCTGAATCTGAAAACCCTGATGGTGGGGCTGGGCAAAGCGCCGGCGTTCGCCATTTTCATCGCCCTCATCGCCTGCCGCATGGGCTTGTCGGTCACGCGCGATGCGCGCAGCGTCGGCGAACATACCACCTCCACCGTGGTGCAGAGCCTGGTCGCCATCATTGTCCTCAACGCGATATTCGCCGTGATGTTCGTGCGGCTGGACATCTGATGACCGGTCCCGTCATCGACGTTCGCGATGTATCCATCACGTTGGGCGGGCACCGCATTCATCGCGGTTTGAATTTGTCGGTTGCGCGCGGGGAAATGGTCGCGCTGATCGGCGGCAGCGGCACCGGAAAATCGGTGCTGCTGCGCGAAATCATCGGGCTCCTGAAGCCGCAGGCAGGCCGGATCGAACTGTTCGGGCAGTCGGTGCCGGACAGCACGCCCGAGCAGATGAATGCCTTGCGCCGCCGCCTCGGCGTGCTGTTTCAGGATGGCGCGCTGTTTTCCTCGCTGAGCGTTGAAGACAATGTGGCCACGCCCCTGTTCGAACATACGCGCCTGCCTCATGCAATGTGCCGCCAGTTGGCGCGACTGAAGCTGGATATGGCCGGGCTGCATCCGGACGCGGCCAAAAAGCGCCCGAGCGAGCTGTCCGGCGGGATGCGCAAGCGCGTTGCGCTGGCGCGTGCGCTGGCGCTCGATCCCGAACTGCTGTTTCTCGACGAGCCAACTTCCGGCCTCGATCCTATTTCGGCGCGTGCTTTCGATGTGCTGATCCGCTTGCTGGCCGATAGCCTCGGCTTGACGGTATTCCTCGTTACCCACGACTTGGATACACTGTTTTCTATTGTCGACCGTGTGATCGTGCTGTCGGAAGGCCGCGTGCTCGGCAGCGGCACCGTAGCCGAACTGAAACGCATCGACGACCCGTGGCTGCGCGATTATTTCGCCGCACGGGCGCCAGAGGGAGAAACCGCGCATGGAAACTGAAGGCCGTTATACCGTGGTGGGCGCACTCGTGCTGGCCGTGGTCGTGTTGCTGACCCTGTCCATTGTGTGGCTGACGGGTGCGGCAGACCGGATCGCGTATCAGACCTATACCATTTACTTCAAACAGCAATCACTGGATGGTTTGGCGGTGGGAAGCCCGGTGAAAATGCGCGGGATCAAGGTGGGGGCAGTCGCGAGCTATCGCTTTGCGATGGGGGGGGACGAAGCCGTCAGCGTGACCGCTCGCATCGACGAAGGTGTGCCTATCCATCAGGGTGCAGAGGCCTTCATCAAACGCAACCTGGTCACCGGCATTGCCACCGTCGAAATCAATAACGGGTTGAGCAACAGCCCGTTGCTGCTCGATACCCCTTCAGGCGAGCGCTATCCTGTTATTGCCGAAGGCAGCTCGGATATCGACAAGGTCACCACGGCGGTCTCGCAGCTGGCGGTCAATGGGGCTCAAGCGCTGGAGCGGATGAACGCATTAATGTCGCCAGAAAACCAGCGTGCAATCAGCCAGGCGATCGCCAATTTAAACGAACTGTCCGCGCATCTCGTGGCCAACAAGAATAGCCTGAATGAAGCCGCCAACGGGATTCGTGACGCTTCAGCCGACATACGCCTTGCCGCTGCCAATGTGAGCCAAGCCGCTACGCGTATCGAAAGCAGTGTTGTCGGCGTCAGTAAAAATGCCGATGCCACACTCAAGGAAGCCACTGCCACCCTGGGTAAGTTGCAGCTTGACGCCGGCTTGATTTCCGAGCGCATACAGCGGCTGGCTGAAACCGGCACACTGGAAATGACCAATGTCAGTCGCGACGTGCGTACCAGCGCGGACGTTCTCACCACCGCCGGCCAGCGTTTATCCAATCCGCGCAGCATCCTGTTTGGCCCCGGCCAGCAGCAACTCGGCCCTGGAGAAAAACTGCCATGATCAAAACCCCCGCATTGCTGGGACTTGCGCTTGCCCTCGTCGGTTGTGTCAGTCTGGGTGATCAGCGCGATGCGCCTGCCGGGGTGGATTACGTTCTGAACGATACGGCGCCCCGCATAAAGCCTGCTGCGGTGCGCCCCGACGCACCTACTTTGCTGGTTCTTGATACCACCACGGCGCGCTATTACGACACCGATCGGCTCATTTTCAGTCGCACCCCCGGAACCCGCGGCCAATACCAGTTGGCCCGCTGGACCGAGCGTCCCGGCAAGCGTTTTGCCGATCTGATGCGCACCCGCCTCGACCAGCAGGATGCATGGCGGGTCAGCGCCGCAGGCGGGTATGTGCGCGGCGACGTGCTGCTGGACACCGAACTGGTCGAGTTCTATCACGATGCCGCCAGCAATCCGGGCCAGATACGGCTGGAATTGCGCGCCGAACTGGTCGATTTGAAACAACGTTCGCTGTTGGGGCGACGCGTCTTCGAGCAAAACGTGCCGCTGACGACTTACGATGCGGCGGGCGCAGCCATGGCATCCAATCTGGCCGTGAGTCGCGCGCTGGACGACCTGAGCGTCTGGCTCGCTACCTTCCGATAAACCCCTACAATAAAAGTCAGCAACGCCCACAACAAGAGGAGAGAAAATATGAAACGACTACTGGCCACCCTGTGCTTGAGCTTGATTGCTGCCGTATCCCACGCTGAAATTGCGCAAGAATTCGGGACGATCAAGGTTCACTACAACGCACTCACCACGGACCAGTTGCTACCGGAAGTCGCGCGCACCTACAAAATCGAGCGCAGCAAGACGCGCGGCATGGTCACCATGTCGGTGCTGAAGCAGAACAGTGTCGGGGCGCCGACGCCGGTTCCGGCCAGGCTCACCGTCTATGCCACCAATCTCAACCAGCAACTGGCCAATATCGAGATGCGGGAGATCAAGGAAGGCACCGCTATTTATTATCTGGGCGAGTTCCGCGTGAGCGCGCCGGATACGCTGAAATTCACCACCACGATTGAAGTGGCGGGCGAGCCCAAACGCGAGATGGTTTTCAGACAGACGTTTTACAAATAAGCGAACTGAAAAGCGCCCGGGTCAAGGGCGCTTTTTTGTGCGCGTTGTTTTCAGGCGCGCGTCAATGCCGAATAAACCAGCATCATCAGCCCCCACGCGCCAAATCCCGCCACCATCAGGCCCGCCCCACGCCGTACCCACAGCTGTTGCATGAAGGGTTGAATCTGTCGGGCGAACAGGCCCATCCCGAGCAAATTCGGCAGCGTGCCGAGACCAAAGGCCAGCATCAGTGCCGCACCCGAGGTGGCGCTGCCCGCCGCCAGCGCGGATACCAGGATCGAATACACAAGACCGCACGGCAGCCAGCCCCAGGCCATGCCGGCCAGCACGGCTTGCGGCATGGATTTCACCGGCAGCAGTTTCTGGAACAGCGGTTTGACCCGCTGCCACAGCGCGCCGCCTGCGCGTTCGAAAATCAGCACCCATTGCGACCAACCCGCCAGATACAGGCCGAGCAAAATCATCACCACTTGGGCCAGCACGTAGAGCAGGGTCTGCACTGGCAAGAACTCAGCCAGTTTGAGCGAGGCGCCCAGCGTGCCGGCCAGCGCACCGAATAGCACATACGACGACACCCGCCCCAGGTTGTAGGCCAGATGCAGGCGGAACGGTGGGGTGCTGCCGTCGGCGCGAAAGGAAAACGCCGCGACGATGCCGCCGCACATGCCGACGCAGTGCACGCCGCCCAGAAGCCCGGCGAGCAGGGCGGCAAGTAGCGAAAACTCAATCATGGTTGTTTCGGGTTTCGGGACACCAGCCAAACCAGCAGCAGCACCGGCAAGCCGATCAACGCCGTCCCCGTGAAGAAGTTCGCCCAGCCATAGGCATCGACAAACTCGCCGGAAAAGCCTGCGATGAACTTGGGCAGCAGCAGCATCACCGAAGTGAACAGTGCGTACTGCGTGGCCGAATACGCCTGGTTCACCAGGCTTGAGAGATAGGCGACGAAGGCCGATGAGGCGATGCCGGCCGACAGGTTGTCCGCCGACACCGTGAACACCAGCGCGCCCACATCGTGGCCGCGCCCGGCCAGCCAGACGAACAGCAGATTGGTTGCGGCCGACAGCACCGCGCCCAGAAACAGCGTGCGCATCACGCCGATGCGCATCGTCAGCAGGCCGCCGAGCGCTGCGCCGACTATGGTCATGATCACGCCATAGACCTTGGATACGGTGGCGACCTCGTCCTTGGTGAAGCCCATTTCCTGATAGAAGGGATTACTCATCACCCCCATCACCACGTCCGAGATGCGGTACATCGAGATCAGCGCCAGCATCAGTACGGCTTGCCATTTGTAGCGCTGGACGAAGTCGATGAAGGGCGACAGCACCGCGCTGTAGAACCACGCCGAGGCGGTCAGCAGCCAGCCGTGCAATCCGGCTGCGGCGAACCGTTCGCGCGTGTGCGCCTCGCGCTCGGTGGTGATGGGGGAGATCTTCTTTTCCGGTTCGCGGATGATCAGCGTCGTGAGCATGCCGACGACCATCAGCGCCGCCATCACCGTGTAGGC
>JADMKH010000013.1 GCA_018780025.1 Thiobacillus sp. | reverse complement strand
CGATCCGCGAGAAGGGCCTGTTCACGCTGGAAGACGTGCGCAAGCACACCAAGGCGTCGAGTTCGTGCGGTTCGTGCACCGGGCTGGTCGAGCAGATTCTGGCGGTGACCGCCGGCGGCGATTATTCCGCCACGCCGAAGACCAAATCGGTATGCGGCTGCACCGACCACACCCACGAAGACGTGCGCGCGGCGATCAGGCAGAGCAAGCTGCTGTCGATTCCGCAGGTGATGACCTTCATGGAATGGCGCACCCCCAACGGCTGCGCCAGCTGCCGCCCGGCGCTCAACTATTACCTGCTCTCCACCTGGCCGGGCGAAGCCGAGGACGATCCGCAGTCGCGCTTCATCAACGAACGCGCCCACGCCAACATCCAGAAAGACGGCACCTATTCGGTAATCCCGCGCATGTGGGGCGGCAACACCACGCCGTCCGAGTTGCGTCGCATTGCCACGGTGGCCGAGAAATACAACATCCCCACCGTGCACGTCACCGGCGGCCAGCGTATCGATTTGCTCGGCGTGAAGAAGGAAGACCTGCCGAAAGTGTGGGCCGATCTCGACATGCCGTCCGGCCATGCCTACGGCAAGGCCCTGCGCACGGTGAAGACCTGCGTGGGCTCGGAGTGGTGCCGTTTCGGCACCCAGAATTCCACGCAAATGGGCATCGATCTGGAGAAAGCTTTCTTCAAGATGTGGGCGCCGCACAAGGTCAAGCTGGCGGTGTCGGGTTGCCCGCGCAACTGTGCCGAAGTCGCGATCAAGGACGTTGGCATCATCGGCGTCGATTCCGGCTGGGAAATTTATGTGGCCGGCAACGGCGGCATCAAGACCGAAGTCGCGCAGTTCCTGGTCAAGGTGAAAACCGATCAGGAAGTGATGGAGTATTCGGGCGCCTTCCTGCAACTCTATCGCGAGGAAGCGCGCTACCTCGACCGCACCGTGCATTACGTCGAACGCGTCGGTCTCGATTATGTGAAGAAGAAAATTCTCGACGACCACGAGGGCCGCCGCGCGTTGTATGAACGGCTGATGTTTGCCCTGTCGGTCGAACGCGACCCGTGGGTCGAGCGTGCCAAAGAGGGCAAGCTCAAACACGAATTCGAAACCATCACCGCATAAGGCACCGACATGAACCAATGGACCGACATCCTGGATGTGAACGACATCCCCAGACTGGGCGCACGCGTGGTGCGCCACGGCAGCCTCGACATCGCGGTGTTCCGCAATGCAGACGACGAAATCTTTGCACTGGAAGACCGCTGCCCGCACAAGGGCGGGCCGCTGTCGCAAGGCATCGTCCACGGTAAAAAAGTCACTTGCCCGCTGCATGGCTGGAATATCGAACTCGATTCCGGTTGCGCCGTGGCGCCCGACCAGGGCTGTGCGCGTGAGTATCCAGTCAAGCTTGAAGGCGGGCGTGTATGGCTGGATCTGGCTGCCGTCGAACACGCAACGGCTTGAGTCGCAGCAATCCTCGGCATCGGGCAGGCAATCCATAAAACACAGGCCGATTGGGTCTGCCCGACACCACTCACATCCGGACGGAAATTTTTATGACACGCGATTTCTGGAAGTCGGGGCATACGCCTACGCTTCTGTCTGCTTTTTTGTATTTCGATATTGCCTTCATGGTGTGGGTGATGCTGGGCCCGCTGGGGGTGCAGATTGCCGCCACGCTCGGCCTCACCGCCGCGCAAAAGGGCATGATGGTGGCCACGCCCGTGCTCGCCGGTGCGCTGTTGCGTATCTTCATGGGGCTGCTGGTCGATCACCTCAAGCCCAGAAAAGCCGGACTGATTGGCCAGGTGGTGGTGATGGCTGCGTTGCTCTGGGCGTGGCTGTTCGGTATCCACAGCTACCGTGAGATTCTCATCCTCGGCGCCGCGCTCGGCTTTGCCGGTGCGTCGTTTGCGGTGGCCCTGCCACTGGCTTCGCGCTGGTATCCGCCGCAGCATCAGGGCACGGCGCTGGGCATTGCCGGCGCGGGCAACTCTGGCACCGTGATCGCAGCGTTGCTCGCACCGGGTCTGGCCGTGGCCTATGGCTGGGGCAATGTGTTCGGGCTGGCGCTGATTCCTGTGGGGCTCGCGTTCATCGTGTATCTGTTTTTTGCCAGGGATGCGCCGGATTGCCCGCCGCCCAAGTCCTTACGTCAGTACCTGAACGTACTCAAGGACCGCGACGCCTGGTGGTTCATGTTTTTCTATTTCGTCACCTTTGGCGGCTTCGTTGGCCTGGCCTCCAGCCTCACCATTTACTTCAACGACCAGTACGGCATGACGCCGGTGCAAGCGGGTTATTTCACCGCCGCCTGCGTGTTCGCCGGCTCGATGGTGCGCCCTCTGGGGGGCATGCTGGCCGACCGCGTGGGCGGCATTCGCGCCTTGCTGGTGATGTATTTGATGGCGGGCGTATTCCTCATTGCAGTCAGCTTTGGCGCATCTTCCGCAGGCGTGGCGCTGGCCGGATTCATGCTCGCCATGGGCAGCCTCGGCGCCGGCAATGGCGCGGTGTTCCAGCTGGTGCCGCAGCGCTTCCGCAAGGAAATCGGCGTGATGACCGGCA
>JADMKH010000090.1 GCA_018780025.1 Thiobacillus sp. | reverse complement strand
CCGAACGCCGGGCCGGAGCCCCACAGCGCCACCGCAGTATTTTTTCCGTACCAGTAGGCGATCACCCCATGGCCGCCATCCAGCGTGCCCTTGCTCACCGCATCGAGCAGATCGAACGCCTTGACCACCGCGCCCGCCGGCAGTACCTCGATCATGAGATCCTTGCCGGACATGGCATTGACCTTGCTGGCGAAGTCCAACGCGTATTCGTGAAAAATATCCTTTGCCGGCCAGGTGCTTTGAAACCGCAGGGTAATGGGGGATGCCGCTTTGGCTATCGACGGAAAACCCAGTGCCGCCGCGCCTGCGACCGAGGCACCGGCTGCGCCCAGAAATTTGCGTCGTGATGGTTTTTTGGAAGTAGGGGGGGATTTCGGGTCTGCTTTGTTGCTCATTGCTGTCTCCTCGAATTGGTATGGAATAGGACAAGCACAACTGAACGACCAGCATCGCTATATGCGATTTTTATTATGAATCTCCAAGGATGGAGAGCAGAAATCCTAACTCTCCATGTCGTAGCGTAGCAAGCTCATTTGTCACGTTGCGTTTACTGAGCATAGACAAACCACTTCTGAATACGCGTCTTTTTATAGGCTTGCATTTGTTCACTGCTGTGCTGTAAAACCGCTATCTGTAAGGAATTCGCTGCATCGCAGACTAATGGATGGACATGCCATATCCGTATCTTTTCTGGAGCTTCGCCATGATCAAACGTATTCTTCTTATCGCCGCACTCGCTTTCAGCCTCCCTGCCCTGGCTGCAAGCAACGCCCCCTGGGGCAGCGCCAAAGTGCTCCCCATCGAATATGCCAAACAAAAGGTCGTATATGACACCGCTGTAAATTCCGTTGCCGCGCTCACCAGCGTGCTCGACCGCGCCAGCTACCTGAGCCAGATCAACGGCGCCGACCCTTTCGACAACAAGATCATGATTGTTTTGCACGGTGGCGAAATCGACTACTTCGCCATCAGGAACTATCCCAAATACAAAGCCTTGATGGACCGCGCCCAAAGCCTCACCGTGGGCGGCATCATTGAATTCAGAATGTGCAGGATTGCCGCCGAAGGCCACGGCTACCAGCCTCAGGACATCCATGGTTTTGTGAAGATGGTGCCCATGGGCGATGCTGAAATCGTGCGCCTGCAGCACGAAGGCTTTAGCTACATGCGCTAAGCCGGGCCAGCGCCGGGCCGAGCACCCTAATTAAATCGCGCCACCTGCCGATTCAGCCTGTGCTGCCGTTTTGGCGCAAGCAGGCAAGGAGCGTGGCGTGAGAGGAATAGTCGAAAAACTGGCGCGTGGTGCAGCCCGGCTGGCCTTTTGGCGCAGGCCGGTTGAGGCGAGCCCGCAAGTGGCCGCGCCTCCCGCAGCGGTCGGTCCCTCCCCAGCAGAAATAACCGCCGGCCCGACCCCGGCAGCCATCGTTGCTCCGGCGCAGCCGGCCCCGCTTGACCCGCACGAGTTGGTGGAAATGCTGGAGTTATCCGACCCCATCGCCCCATCCGCGCAAGACGCGATGCTGTTCGACGATGACACCCCGGAAGAGGCGGTGCAACATGCGCTTGCCAGCAGCGAAGTTGCGCATGCCAACGCAGTCGTTGAAACGGGCCAGCCCGAATTTGAATCTGAAACTGCTCAGGTTGACATTGCGCAAGCTGAAGCGAATCAAACAGATACGGCTCAACCCGGCACAACGTCTGTAGCCGCCGTGCACGTCTCAACTGACGCCGCCCCGGAAGCGCACCCGGCATCCCAAAACCCCGGACTGGTCAGCCGCCTGCTGGGCATCCTGTCCAAAAAACGGGTGTGGATACCCGGCGTGAGCGTGGCCATGCTTGCGGTTATGGCCAGTCTCTCTTTCATGCTCATGCAGTCGAAACAGGCAACCCAGGAACTACAGACTGAACTGGCCTCCGCCAGGAAGCAACTCAGGCAAGCCCCCATCCAGCCCGAGGTGGCGCCCCCCGTGCTGGTGGCGCATCAGGACGTGGCTCCGCATCAGTCCGAGCCAGCAGACATCTCGGCTGAAGCGGTTGCACGGGAAGAAGCCACGCCGCAAGCCGTATCTCACCCAGAACCGGCGCCACTCCCGGCACCCGCCGTGATCTCTGTTGCATCCGCAAGCCAACCGCCTGCACCCCGTCGCAACATTGCAATGGATTGCGACATATCCGACAAGGCCAGCGTGGGCAAAAACCTGAGGAACTGCATCGAAGCGTTTAACCAGGCCACAGCGCGCTAGCGCAATCACCTGGATATTCGCCAGCCCGGCAGCGAGCTGCATTGTCATTCGCACGCCGGTTTCTCGGCGTGGATCTGCTATCCATCAACCCATTCGTTCTGCATTCTTGCGGCATCGAGCCAACATTCCCTTGTATTGTAAAAAGTCCATAAATGGACTATTTTTGCATTATCAGTACAAAACGACACTGTCGTGGAGGCCCCATGCCAAACACAGCCCAAGCCATCAAAGCACAGAGCAAACCCGGCAGTCGTGAACTATCGGCTGCCGGCCTGCGCGCCTTTTTCAACATCGCGCGCGACTGGGGGCTCAACACCGACGCGCAGAT
>JADMKH010000149.1 GCA_018780025.1 Thiobacillus sp. | reverse complement strand
AATCGACCTTGCTGGTTTCGATGTCGGCGCGCATGACCTTGATCCGCACGCGATCGCCGAGGCGGTAGCGCTTGCCGGTACGCTCGCCCAGCATCATATGCTTGGCCTGATCGTAGTGGAAATAGTCCTGGCCCAGTTCGGAGACGTGCACCAGTCCTTCGGTGAAGATGTCGTCGAGCGCGACGAAGATGCCGAAGTTGGTCACCGCACTGACGGTACCGTTGAATTCCTCGCCGATGTGGTCGCGCATGAAATAGGTCTTGAGCCAGGCGTCGACATCGCGCGTGGCATCGTCGGCACGACGCTCGGTCATCGAGCAGTGCACGCCCATTTCCGGCAGCCCCTTGCTGGGGAGCTTTTCGCCGTTCAGCACGGCCTTGATGCCGCGATGCACCAGCAAATCGGGATAGCGCCGGATCGGCGAGGTGAAATGGGTGTAGCCCTCGTATGCCAGGCCGAAGTGGCCCTTGTTGTCGGGTGTGTACACCGCCTGCTTGAGCGAGCGCAGCATCACGGTTTGCAGCAGGCCGGCGTCGGGGCGCGGCTTGATTTTCTCGAGCAGCGTGCCGAAGTCCTTGGCATGCGGCTTGTCGCCGCCGGGCAGGTCGAGCCCGAATTCGGCCATGAATTCACGCAGCGCGGCGAGCTTCTCCGGCGTCGGGCCTTCGTGCACGCGATAGAGCGCGGGCTGTTTGTTCTCGAGCAAAAAGTCCGACGCGCAAACGTTGGCCGACAGCATGCATTCCTCGATGATGCGATGGGCGTCGTTGCGGATCACTGGCACGATGGCCTTGATCTTGCCCTGATCGTCGAACTGCATTTGCGTTTCGGTGGACCCGAAATCGATCGCGCCGCGTTTGGCGCGCGCCTTGAGCAGGGTGCGGAACAGTTTGTCGAGTGCCTCCAGATGCGGCATCAGCGCGGCCTGTTTCTTGTCCGGCTTGACTGCGCCAGAGAGCCAGTCCCACACCTGGTTGTAGGTGAGGCGCGCGTGCGAATAGATCACCGCCGGATAGAAGCGATATTCCTTGATGGCGCCCGCGGTCGTGATCCGCATGTCGCACACCATGGACAGGCGGTCGACCTCGGGATTGAGCGAGCACAAGCCATTCGATAGGGCCTCGGGCAGCATGGGAATGACGCGCCGCGGGAAATACACCGAGGTCCCACGGGTATAGGCTTCGGTGTCGAGCGCATCGCCCGACTTGACGTAATGGCTGACGTCGGCGATGGCAACAATGAGCCGGAAACCGCTGCGGCCCAGCGGCTCGCAGTACACCGCATCGTCGAAGTCGCGTGCGGTCTCGCCGTCGATGGTGACCAGCGGCAGATGACGAATATCCTCGCGGTCGGCCAGATCCTTCTTCAAGACCTTTTTGGGCAAGGCGGCGGCCTGCCTTTCCACGTCGGGCGGAAACACATAGGGCAGGTCGTGCTTGCGCAGCGCGATCTCGATTTCCATGCCGGGGCCCGTATAGCTGCCCAGCACTTCGGTCACGCGCCCTACGGCCTCGTTATGTGCGCCCGGCTGGGTGACGATTTCCACCGTGACCACCTGGCCTGGCTGCGCCGCGCCTTCGTTGCCCGGGGGCACCAGAATATCCTGGTTGATGCGGCGATTTTCCGCAATCAGGAATCCCACGCCGCCTTCGGTGTAGTAGCGGCCGACGACGAACCGGTTGACGTGTTCGAGCACCTCGACGATCTTGCCTTCGCGACGGCCGCGCTTGTCGAACCCGGCTACCCGCACCAGCACCTTGTCGCCGTGCAGTACGCGGTGCATTTCCTTCGGCGACAGGAACAGATCGCCACCGCCTTCGTCGGGCGCCACGAAACCGAAGCCGTCGGGGTGACCCTCCACCCGGCCCTTGATCAGATCGAGCTTGTCCGGCAGGCACAGCTGGCGCTTGCGGTTGAGCATGAGCTGGCCGTCCCGCTGCATCGCCCCGAGGCGGCGCTGGAACAGGTCGCGCTCGTCCTCGGTGATCAGCAGGTGCTCGGCAAACGTATCGACGTCGACCGGGCAGCCGGCTTCGGTGACCAGTTGCAGAATATATTCGCGGCTCGGCAGCGGCGAATCATAGCGCTCGACTTCGCGTTCATAGAACGGGTCGGCCAGACGTATGGCCGGAATCTTGTTTTTACCGCCGCGGTTGCGTGATTTACTGGTCATCTTCGTTGACAATTTTCTCTCTGCTCATTAAAATGCGCGCCTTATTGCCCAGATGGCGGAATTGGTAGACGCGCACGGTTCAGGTCCGTGTGCCGCAAGGTGTGGAGGTTCGAGTCCTCTTCTGGGCACCAGTTGTAAGTAAAAAGCCGACCTTGTGTCGGCTTTTTACTTGTGTAGCGTCTGAAAAAGGCATTACACCTCATATGGATGGCGACGCACAATCGTCTCCACCCGGTCCGGACCGGTCGACACCACGTCGACCGGCACTTCGCACAGGGCTTCCATGCGCTTCAGATAGGTTTGCGCCTTCTGCGGCAGCTTGTCGAATTCCTGCACGCCGACCGTGGTATCGGTCCAGCCCGGCAGGTCTTCGTAGATCGGCTCGACCTCGGCAATCGACTCCGCGCCCACCGGCAA
>JADMKH010000144.1 GCA_018780025.1 Thiobacillus sp. | reverse complement strand
CACTCACGGGCCACCGAAGACTGGGCGACCCCACAATCCGGAAATCTCCAGAAAGGCCGCCAGCCGCGCGTGCCTTCACTGCACCGCGCGCAGCGCAGCGATACGCTCTTCCAGCGGCGGGTGGGTCATAAACAGGCGCTTGATGCCAGACGCCCCACTCCCGCTGATGCCGAAGGCCGCCATTTTCTCCGGCAGCGGCGCCGGATGCAGGCTGTTCAGGCGCTCCAGCGCAGCGATCATGTTCTGCCGTCCGGCCAGGCTGGCGCCGCCGCGGTCGGCACGGAATTCGCGCTTGCGCGAGAACCACATGACGATGATCGATGCGAGCACGCCCAGCACCAGTTCGGCAATGATCATGGTGATGAAAAATGCCGGGCCGCCGCTCCGTTCGCTCTTGAACACGACACGATCGACGGTGTGGCCGATGACGCGCGAGAGGAACATCACAAAGGTGTTCACCACACCCTGGATCAGCGCCAGCGTCACCATGTCGCCGTTGGCGATGTGGGCGATTTCGTGTCCGAGCACCGCTTCGGCCTCCGGGCGCGTCATCTGCTGCAGCAGGCCAGAGGATACGGCGACCAGCGAACTGTTCTTGGTCATGCCGGTGGCAAAGGCGTTCACCTGGGGCGAATCGAAAATACCGACTTCCGGCATCCCGATACCGGCATCCGCCGCGTACTTGCGAACGGTGTCGACCAGCCAGAACTCGGTCGAGTTCGACGGCGCATCGATCACCCGCACGCCCATCGATTTCTTGGCCATCCACTTGGAAATCGCCAGCGAAATGAACGAACCGCCGAAGCCCATCACTACGGCAAAAATCAGCAGCGAGGTCAGATTCAGCCCGTTTGCGGTGAGATAGGGCTCGACGCCCAGTACGCGCATGGTGACAGACAGCACCAGCATGATGGCCATATTGGTGGCGAGGAACAAAATAATACGTTTCATGGTGTTCTCCTTGGTACCGGAATCGCGTTGCGGCGCCGGGTCAAATGCCAGACGCGCCTTTTCATAGACATACAACAGAATATAGATTGATCAACAACAATAAAATTCGATTTTTATACTGCTATTGTTCGATATTATCGACTTGAAATCATGTCATGCTCAACTACAAGCATCTGCATTACTTCCGCACCGTCGCCAAGACCGGCGCCATCAACAAGGCGGCCGAGAAACTGCACCTCGCGCCGCAGACCCTGTCCGGGCAAATCAGCACCTTCGAGGCGCGCATGGGGGTGACGCTGTTCCGCCGTAGCGGACGCCGGCTCGAACTGACCGACGCCGGCCGCACGGCACTCACCTACGCCGACGAAATTTTCCATGTGGGTGCCGAACTTGAGGAAGCCTTGCAAAATCGCCTCGCGACACGCGTGCATCCCTTTCGCGTCGGCATCGCCGACGTGGTGCCCAAAGTCATCGCCTATCAGCTGCTGGCACCCGCGCTCACACTGACCGAACCGGTCAAGCTGGTGTGCAAGGAAGACCGGCTGGAGCAGCTGGCCGCCGAGCTCTCGATTCACCGGCTCGACATGGTGCTGGCCGACCGCCCGCTGCCTTCCACCATGGACATCAAGGGTTACAGCCATCCGCTGGGCGAATGCGGCATCGCCTTTCTGGCTGCGCGTGCAGTCGCCCGGACGCTGGCGCAGGATTTTCCCGCCAATCTGCAGGCCGCCCCCTTGCTAATCCCAGGCGAAGACAGCGCGTTACGGATGCAGCTGTTGCGCTGGCTCGAACGGCGCGACATCCAGCCCACCATCGTAGGCGAATTCGACGACAGCGCACTGATGAGCGCCTTCGGTCAGGCGGGCGCGGGAGTGTTTCCGGTGCCGCTCACCACCTTGCAGGAAGTGATGCGGCAATATGACGTGGTCGAAGTGGGACAGACCCAGGATATCCGCGAACGTTTTTTCGCCATTTCGGTGGAGCGCCGGCTGAGCCACCCGGCAGTGCTGGCGGTAAGCGAAGCGGCGCGGCTCAGGTTTCAGCCACCGGGTCCGAATTGACTGCGTCCAGCCACCGACCCGCTTCGGCCGGCGTCATGACCTGAAAATGGGGGGCGCAGCGCCGCCCCAGTTTAAGCAATGCGCGGTCCTTGCTGACCAGCGCGCAGGCGTGGGAAGACGCGGCCAGTTCAAGAAACTTCTGGTCGTCAGGGTCACTGCAAAGCGGCATACGGCTCCACACGGGCTTCAGCCCATAGTGGATCGGAGTCCCCTTGGGCAATTCCACCGGCGAGGAAAGGGGGGCCACCGTTCTCGCAAGGCTTTGATAGCGTTCCAGCAGGGTGACCTGCCGTGCGGGCGCCAACTCGAATTCCGGGTAACTCAAAACGCGCCGTAATTCTTCGAGGGTGGCCCCGGTCACCGCACAGTGCGCCCGCCCATTTTGAAGCGCTTCCAGAATCGGCCGGGCATACGCATCCTCAAAGTGCAGCAGGTCGAGCACCACATTGGTGTCGAGCACCAGCAGAGGCTTACTCAATATCGGTGTGCTCGGCGATGAACTCGCGCACCCAGTGCTCCGGCCTGGCGCTGGAAAAGCGTCCAACGATTTCGCCCTTGACGAACAGCAGCACGGTGGGAAAACCGCGCAGCCCGTAGCGCCCGGCGAGTTT
>JADMKH010000186.1 GCA_018780025.1 Thiobacillus sp. | reverse complement strand
CGGACCTTCGAATGATTCGAGGAAAACTTCAAGCGCGTCCGGCGGAATATAAAGATCCTGCGGCAGTTCGGTAAGCAACTCGCCGCGCACCTTGATAACCGGCGTGGGCGGGATATCAAGGGTGGACGCGTCAAGAAGCTCGGGGCTGTTCATTTCGGCATTTTACCCGAGACTGGCCCGCGCCCCCAGCTTCAGAAATTGCCGAACACCACCTTGGCCACATCCTGATAACGCTTGGCGAAATGCACAGTCAACCCTTGCCGGATGTGGTCAGGAAGCTTGTCAAAGTCTCGCCGGTTGGCGTCTGGCAAGATGAGTTCGGAAATA
Source organism: Thiobacillus sp. (assembly GCA_018780025.1). GTDB lineage: Bacteria > Pseudomonadota > Gammaproteobacteria > Burkholderiales > Thiobacillaceae > Thiobacillus. The sequence goes on along the minus strand of JADMKH010000186.1, from coordinate 21,698 downwards.
CCCACGCGGCGCGCGGCGATGACCTTCTCGCGGATGCCGCCCACCGGCAACACGTGGCCGGTCAGCGTCAGTTCGCCGGTCATCGCGAGGGGCCGCTCGATTTTGGCGTTCCTGGCTAACGACAGCAGCGCGGTCGCCATGGTGACGCCGGCGCTGGGGCCATCCTTCGGCGTCGCGCCTTCCGGCACATGCAGGTGGACAAAGCTGGTATCGAAGAATGTGCTCTCCGCGTTATAGACCTTGAGGTGCGAGGCGACGTAACTGTAAGCGATTTCGGCCGACTCCTTCATCACCTCGCCCAGCTTGCCGGTGAGCTTGAAGCCCCGGTTCAGCGTATGGATGCGCGAAGCCTCGATCGGCAGCGTCGCCCCGCCCATCGAGGTCCAGGCCAGGCCGGTGACCACGCCGACGCCGCTCATGGGTTTTTCCCGGTTGAATACGGGCTTGTCGAGATAGGCCTCGACCTCCTTGATGCCAACCTTGATCGGCGTGGATTCGCCGCCCAGAACCTTGACCACGGCCTTTCTGGCTACCCGGCCCAGCTGCTTTTCCAGGTTGCGTACTCCGGCTTCGCGCGCATAACCCTCGATCACGTGGCGCAAGGCACCATCGGTGATCTTGAGCTGAGCGTTTTTCAGCCCGGCCCGGGTGAGCACGCGTGGCCACAGATGATTTCTGGCAATCGCAATTTTTTCTTCGGTGATGTAGCCCGACAGGCGAATGACTTCCATCCGGTCGAGCAATGCCGAAGGGATCGAGAAATCATTGGCCGTACAAATGAACAGCGCTTTGGATAAATCAAACCGCACATCAAGGTAATGGTCGAGGAAGTCGGCATTTTGCTCGGGGTCGAGCACTTCCAGCAGCGCCGAGGCCGGGTCTCCCTGGTAATTGCCGCCGACTTTGTCAATTTCATCCAGCATGATGATCGGGTTGGCCGAGCCGACCTCTTTCAATGCCTGCACGAACTTGCCCGGCATGGCGCCGATATAGGTGCGGCGATGGCCCTTGATCTCGGCCTCGTCGCGCATGCCGCCAACCGAAAAGCGGAAAAACTTGCGGCCCAGCGCCTCGGCGATGGATTTCCCGATCGAGGTTTTGCCGACGCCGGGCGGCCCGATCAAAAGCAGAATCGAGCCGGTCATTTCGCCACGCATCGCGCCGACCGCCAGAAACTCGATGATGCGGTCCTTGACGTCATCCAGCCCATCGTGGTCGCGGTCGAGAATGCTGCGTGCGTGTTCCAGGTCGATTTTGTCCTGCGTGTGCACACCCCACGGCAGTGATGTCAGCCAGTCCAGATAATTGCGTGTCACCGCGTATTCCGGCGATCCGGTCTCCAGCAGGGAAAGCTTGTGCATTTCCTCGTCGATGCGCTTTTTCGCCGGCTCGGGCAACGTCAGTTTGGCAAGGCGCTCATTGAAGGTATCAAGCTCGGCGGTTTTGTCGTCCTTGGCCAGCCCCAGTTCTTTCTGGATGGCTTTAAGCTGCTGGCGCAGAAAAAACTCGCGCTGCTGCTCGCTCATTTTCTCGTCAACTTTTTCGCGGATGTCCGATTGCAGACGCGCCACGTCGAGTTCTTTCTTCAGCAACACCAGCACTTTTTCCATGCGCTTCTTCAAGCCCAGCGCTTCCAGCACATCCTGCAAAGCCAGTTTGGATGCGGTGGTGAGGCTGGCTGCAAAATCAGTTAATTGCGAAGGCTCATTCGGCCCGAAGCGATTCAGGAAGAATTTGAGTTCTTCGGAATAGAGCGGATTGTGCGGCAGCAAATCCTTGATGGTGTTGATGATGGCAATGGAATACGCGCGGATTTCTTCGGAATCCGGCTTGCCGACCTCGTTCGGATATTCGACCCGGACTTTGTACGGCGGCGCGTCCGACAGCCACTCGACAATCCGGAAACGCCGCCTGCCCTCGGCGATGAACTGCATCTTGCCGTCAGCGCGCACGGGATGATGAATTCGGGCCACGGTACCAATGCTACGGAAGTCCGAGCGCTTCACGTCGTCGGTATTGTCTGGCTTGACCACCACCAGCCCCACCATGTGATGCGGGGTTTCGCCGATGACCTCGACTGTCGGCAACCACGGCGCTTCGTTCATCAGTAAAGGCAGGGTTTGCGCGGGAAAAAACGGCTTTTCGGTCAGCGGCAGCAGGTACAGCTCATCCGGCAGGACCGGCGACGCCGGCAACTTGCGTTCGTCGGACAGAAATTCACCTTCGAGCGCGGGGTCATTGGGCATGATCAGGTTTTCATAATCCAGCAAACAGGAGGTAGAAGTATCGGGTCAATCGGGCCGATTTCAAGGGCGGGTTGAATTGGGTCTGACCGGAATTTCCTCGACCGTGTCCGGCAGGCCTGACAAAATCATCAATTCGACCCGGCGATTGCGGGCCCGCCCCTCTGCTGTGTCGTTGGCTGCAATCGGCAGGCTGGCCTCGCGGCCAATGGCAAATAAACGCACCGGTGCAATTCCGTTCTCGGCCAGCAGGCGCACCACGCTGCTGGCGCGCACTGCCGACAATTCCCAATTGGATGCGAAAATCGAATTGCTGATCGGCACATTGTCGGTGTGGCCGGTGATTTCCAGATTGAACGGCTCGGTGCGCAGCTGTTCTGCCACCGCGCGCAGCACCGTCAGCGATTGCGGCTCGAGTTCGGCCTGCCCTGCGGCGAACAGCACATTGGCATTGATTTCGATGCTGACCCCACGACGGCTCTGCGTGACCCGTACCTTGCCCTCTTTCACCAGCGGCGCCATCACCTCAAGCAGATTGCTCGCCACTTCGGTCATGTGCGCCTGCTCTTCAATCGCCTGCTGCTGTTTAAGGGTGCGTTGCTTGACTTCGGGCGGCAGCGCCATCGGGGTCAATTGCCCTGAAGGACTCCGATCCGCTATGGGCTGAAGCCCATGCGGAGTCGTATGCGGCACCGGCGCGTCGCTCGAGGGAGACCTGCCGAAGGCATCGCCCAGCGAACTGGCCAGAACGCGGTATTTGCTTTCGTTGACTGCCGAAATGGCATACATCACCACAAAAAAGGCAAACAGCAAGGTAACGAAATCGGCAAACGAGATTAACCAGCGGTCGTGATTTTCATGCTCGACAGTGATGCGCCGGCGTCTGCGCATTTAAAGGTAACCCTTCAGGCGCGCCTCGATAAGACGGGGATTGTCGCCCTGAGCGATGCCCATGAGCCCGTCGCACAGGATCTCGCGTTCGGTAACGCGACGGGCAATGGTGAACTTGATCTTGTTGGCCAGCGGCAAAAACACCAGATTGGCCAGACCGACACCGTAGATGGTGGCAACAAAGGCGACTGCAATGCCGGCCCCCAGTTTGCTGGGGTCGGACAGATTTTCCATGACATGGATCAGGCCAATGACTGCGCCCAGAATGCCGAGGGTGGGCGCATAGCCCCCCGCTGACTCCCACACCCGTGCAGCTTGTCGCTCTGCCGTTTCAAACCCGATGATTTGCACATCAAGCGTATCGCGCAACCTGTCTGCATCCGCGCCATCGATCAGGAGTTGCAGTCCCGTTTTCTGGTAAGGGTCTCGCGTCATGTGCAGGTATTTTTCCAGCGCCAGCGGACTCTCCTGCCGCGCAGTATGCGACCACTGGACGATATGGCGAATAATGGCCTCCGCCTCCGACGCGGGCGGCTTGAACGCCCATTTGGCCATTCGGACTCCGCGCAGGAAAACCTCCAGTGGGTAATGCAGCAACACGGCCGCCAGGGTACCCACCACCACGATGACAAAAGCAGTGGGTTGCAAAAACAGGCTGATATGGCCGCCTTCCATGGCCTGGCCGCCAAAAATGGCTGCGCCCGCCAGTCCGAGTCCGATCAGGCTGCCGCGATCCATGAATCTTCCTTCAGCTTGGCACGCAGTCGTGCGATGGCCTGGCCATGAAGCTGGCAAATGCGGGATTCGCTGACACCGAACACTTCAGCGATTTCACGCAGATTGAGTTCCTGCTCGTAATACAGCGACATCAACAATTGTTCGCGCTCGGGCAGGTTTTCGATTCCGGCGATGATGCAGGCGCGCAAATTGGCATCGAGCAATTGCGGCAGCGGCATGCTGGACTCATTCGCCGACTGCTTGTCGAGGAATGAATCACTCTCGTCCGATTCGCCGAAATCCTCGAAATACATCAACTGGTGACCACGCGCATCGCCCAGCAGCGATTGATACGCCTCCAGGGGAATCTGCATGGCGTTGGCTATTTCGCCTTCGCTGGGTTGGCGCCCCAACTGATGTTGCAGCGTGCCGATGGCTTTTTCAATTTTGCGCATCGATTGCCGGGCACTGCGTGGCATCCAGTCGGAATGACGCAACTCGTCTATCATCGAGCCACGGATACGTTGTATGGCATAAGCTTCGAATTGCGCACTTTGCGCTTCGTCGTAGCGACTGATCGCATCCAGCAATCCCATCATGCCGGCCTGAACGATGTCATCTTCTTCTACGCTGGGCGGAAGACGTCCCATCATATGGTGTGCCAGACGTTTGACCATCGGCATGTATTGCGTCAGCAAATCGCCTTTTTCGCCTTTTTCGCTTCGGCCCGTTGCGGTGTACATGTGTTATCCCCTTCTGCACGCATCCACCAGGCGGCTGCCCTGGATCACGCGCTGCATGAAACCGCCCACACTGCCCAGACTGGGCGGCTGTGGCCAACGCAGCAATCCCTCCGCCAGTTTGCGAAACTGCGAGGTGGAGATGGCTACAGGAAACGCATCCACCACCGAAGTCTGCAAGTAACCCGCGCGGGTCAGGCGCTCGTCCAGCGGAATATATCCCAGGTAGTCGACAGACACACTTAAATAGCGCTCGGCGGTTTGCGCAAAATTATGCGCCACGGCCTGTGCCTGCTCCGGCGATTCGATGCGATTAAGCAGCAATCGGAATTGGCGCTTGCCAAAATTATGGGCCAGACGCTTGACCAGCGTATAAGCCTCGGTGATCGAAGCGTTGCCGGGCGGCAGCACCACCATGATTTCGGACGCAGCCAGGCCCAGCGGCAACGCATCAGGATCGGTGGCCTCTTCCATGTCCACCAGCACCACATCGACGCCGCATTGCAGCCGGTTGAAGCTTTGCGCCAGCCATTCCTGATCGCGTTCGGACAAACGCCCCAGCCGGTTGAACCCCCCGCCTATCGGCAGCACCTGGACATTGTCGGGGCCGTTGAGAATCAGGGCTTCCAGTTTGCAGCGCCCTTCGATCACGTCCACCACGTCATAACGCGGCGTCAATCCGAGCGCAGCTGAGGCCCCCTGACCCTGCCGGGCCTGATCGATAATGAGGACATCACGTCCGGATCGTGCCAGGGCAACCGCCAGATTGGCCGTCGCAGCAGTCTTGCCGGCGCCCTTTTGACCCGACATGACCGTAATGACCTGAAACCCGGTCTGACCCAGCAAGCGACGCAGTCCGGCAGCCTGATCGCCCATGAAATTAGCCAAAGGACACCGCACTTTCACGATAGCCTGATTGATTGCCGGAAAGCGCGAACGCCAGCTCGCTGTCATCCAGCTGCCAGGGCGAAGCCTGCGAACGGGTTTTGAAGGCGCGGTGGATGAGGTACTGGCGATTGGCCAGATGCAGATCCTCGGGCACCCGCTGGCCGGTCGCCAGATAATGCACATTCAATTCGTGGCGAATCGCGCAGTCGAGCGCCGGGCCCAGGCTCGCGGCTTCGTCCACTTTGGTCAGGATGCAGCCGTCCAGGCCGCGCTTCTGATACGCCTCCACCACCTCGTTCAACGTCTCACCGTGGCTGGTGGCGTTGAGCAGCAGCAGACGCCTGATTTGCTTGCCGGCCTGGCACAGCATTTCGACCTGCTCGGACACGGCCTGGTCGCGCTGGCTCATTCCAACGGTATCGATCAGTACCGTATGTTTGTTGCGCAATTCGGACAGCGCCAGCTTCAAGTCGGCGGCATCGCGCACGGCATGCACCGTCACCCCCAGAATCTTGCCGTAAATGCGCAATTGCTCGTGACCGCCGATCCGGTAGCTGTCGGTGGTCAGCAAGGCCAGCTTTTCAGCGCCGTGGCGCACCACAAACCGCGCAGCCAGCTTGGCGGTGGTGGTGGTTTTCCCTGCGCCGGTTGGGCCCATCAGGGCGAACACCCCACCCGCGTCGAGCATGCTGGTTTCGTTTTGCATCACCTGCAGGCGCTGCATCAGCGTGTTGCGCATCCAGGTCTGCGACTGTTCCACATTTCCCTTCGGCAACGCATTCAGCATTTCGCGCGCCAGCAGGGTGCTGAATCCCGCTGACAGCATGTCCCGCATCATGGCGGCGCCCGACGGATCACGCCCCGGCAGATCGCGCCAGGCCATATCCGAGAGCTGGTTCTCCAGACGTATGTGCATGGACTTGATTTCGCTGATCACGCTCTGCGCCAATTGTGCGCTGTCGTCGCTGGGCATGGCCACGCGTTCAATCAATCTGCGTTTGATCGTCACGGCAGGCGCAGCCTCCATCCCCAGTTCGGGCTCCATCTCGGGTTCCGGGTCGCGCTGTATTTTTGGCGTCTTGGCCTTGTGAGCCACAACATGAACAGGAGCTTCTTCAACGGGTGGCGCCAAGGAAGCAATGTCTTCAGCCGGCATGGCCAGAACTTCAACGCCGCCCTCCACGGCACGATTCGACAGAATGACCGCATCGGGGCCGAGCGCGTCGCGCAACTGGCGCATGGCTTCCCGGGATGTTTTGGCGACGATACGTTTGACGTTCATGCTGCTCCTCCTACAAGGGAAGTGACTTTGATGTGTTTGCCTTCGGGTACTTCAGCGTGCGAAAGCACTTTGAGTTGCGGCACGGCGCGCCGCAGAAAACGGGCCAGCAAGGGACGCAATACCGCCGGCGTCAGCAGCACCGGGGGATGCCCCAGGGCTTCCTGACGTTGCGTCGAGGTTTGGGTTTTTTCCAGCAAGGTGTCGGCCAGTCCCGGCTCCATACCGGCAGAGTCGTGGCCTGCCTGCAGCGTCTGCAACAGCAAACGTTCGAGTGCCTGATCCAGTGCGATGACCGGCAGTTCGCTGACCGATCCGTAAATCTGCTGAACGATGGAACGGCCCAGCGCAACCCGGACCAGCGCGGTGAGTTCGTTCGGATCCTGGACGTGTCCGCCGTGCTCCAGCAAGGTGTCGATGATGCTGCGCATGTCGCGTATGGCCACGCCTTCGATCAACAGCGTTTGCAGCACTTTCTGCACTGCCGAAAGCGTCAGCATTTTCGGAACCAGTTCTTCCACCAGTTTGGGCGCGCTCTTTCCCAGATGGTCGAGCAAGGCCTGGACTTCCTGCCGTCCCAGCAGTTCGGCAGCATGTTGGGTCACCAGATGATTCAGGTGCGTGGCAACCACCGTGCCGGGATCAACCACGGTGTAGCCCATGGCCTGCGCCTGCTCGCGCTGACTGGATTCGATCCACACTGCGGGCAGGCCAAAGGCTGGATCGGTTGTCGCCACACCGGGCAGAGTGCCCGAGATGCTGCCGGGATCGATCGCGAGAAATAACCCGGTGCGCACTTCGCCGCTGCCGATTTCCACGCCCTTGAGCGTAATGCGATAGCTGTTGGGATTGATTTCGAGATTGTCGCGAATATGCACGGCGGGCGGCAAAAAACCGATCTCGCGCGCGAATTTCTTGCGAATTCCCTTGATGCGGCGAACCAGTTCGCCATCGGCGGCATTGTCCACCAGCGGAATCAGGCGATACCCCACTTCCAGCCCCAGGGTGTCGATGGGCGCAACGTCTTCCCAGCTCGCTTCCTGCGCTTCGACCGTAGCCACCGGGGCCGACGCCACTTCCGTGGGCGCTTCCTGCTGTTTTCTGCTGCCTTTGTAGGCCAGCCAGGCCATGCCGCCTGCCAGCGTCAGAAACGCAAAGTTAGGCATGCCAGGAATCATGCCCATCATGCCCAGGATGCCAGCGGTGATGTAGAGCGCCTGCGTTTTGTTGAAGATGTTGGACAGCATCTGACCGGTAATGTCTTCGTCGGTGCTGACGCGGCTGACGATGATGCCGGCGGCTATCGAAATCACCAGGGCCGGAATCTGCGCCACCAGGCCATCGCCGATCGCCAGCAGGGTGTAGTTGTGCGCTGCGTCGGCCAGCGCCATATCGTGCTGCATCACGCCAACCAGCAGGCCGCCCACAATGTTGATCAACAGAATCAGGATGCCGGCAATGGCATCGCCGCGCACAAATTTCGACGCGCCATCCATCGAGCCGTAAAAATCCGCTTCCTGGGAAATTTCAGCACGACGGGTGCGCGCCTCATCCTCATTGATCAGGCCGGCGTTGAGATCGGCATCAATTGCCATTTGCTTGCCCGGCATCGCGTCGAGCGTGAAGCGTGCGCTGACCTCGGCGATACGCCCTGCACCTTTGGTGATCACGATGAAGTTGATCACCACCAGGATGACGAACACGATAATGCCGACCGTGTAATTGCCGCCGACCAGAAAATGGCCGAAAGCCTCGATCACCTTGCCCGCAGCAGCAGGACCGGTATGGCCTTCCAGCAGCACCACACGTGTCGACGCCACGTTGAGCGACAAACGCAGCAAAGTCGAAAGCAACAACACCGTCGGAAAAGCAGCAAAGTCGAGTGCCTTCTTGGTCGACAGCCCTACCAGCAGCACCATGATGGAAAGCGCGATATTGAAGGTGAACAGCATATCCAGCGCAAACGGCGGCAGCGGCAACACCAGCATTGCCAGAATGAGGATGATGAAAATCGGTGCGGCAAATGAACGTGCATTGGCCGAGCTGAATATATTGGAAAGACTTAGCGTGCCATTCATGGGGTGGCCCGCAGCGGATCAAGTTCGGGAGGAACCGGCAAGGCTGTCGGCGCGCTGGGATACGCACCGCCCACCTGCTGGAAATGACGCAACTGGAATACATAGGCCAGCACTTCGGCCACCGCCGCATAAAGCGTAGCGGGGATTTCGTCGCCAAGTTCAGTGTGGCGGAACAAGGCACGTGCCAATGGCGGCGCCTCCAGCAAGGGGACCTTGTGTTCAGACGCCAATGCGCGGATACGGGAGGCAACTTCATCGGCGCCTTTGGCTACCACGCGAGGCGCGCCCATTTTTCCTTCGCTGTATTTGAGCGCCACGGCAAAATGGGTCGGGTTGGTGATCACCACATCAGCCGTGGGAATCTCGGACATCATGCGGCGACGCGCCACTTCGCGCTGTTGCGAACGAATGCGTGCCTTGAGATGCGGGTCGCCTTCCGATTCCTTGGCTTCCTGACGCAACTCTTCCTTGGTCATCTTGAGTTTGTTGTGATGGCTCCAGAGCTGATAGGGCAAATCGATCGCAACGATAAAAATCATCGCGCCCGAAACAATCAGGAAAATCTTGCCTATCAGGTCGCCCATATGCTGAATCGCGAGTGAAGGCGATTCAAGGCTGAGCGAAAAAATGCCATCGAGGTTAGTCCAGAGTAGCCAGGCCGCCACGCCACCGAGCAAGCCGACTTTGCCCAATGCCTTGAATAACTCAATCAATCCCTGGCTCGAAAACATGCGTTTGATTCCCGACAGCGGATTCATGCGATCGAATTTCGGAGCCAATGCCTTGGTGCTGAACAACCATCCGCGAAGCAGCAGTGGCGAAGCCAGTGTTGCGAGCACCATCAGACCCAGGAAAGGCGCCAATGCAAAGGCTGCTTCAAAGAACTGGTTCGACAGCTGCGCCATCACGTGCGAACTGTCACGGGCGATGCCGGGATCGAACTGAAGTGCGCTTTGTACGATGTGCGACAGGGTCTGACCGAGTCCGCTGGCCATCATCCATAATGCCGACCCGCCCACCATCAGGATGACAAAAGTCGACAGCTCGCGTGACTGCACCACCTGGCCGTCTTCGCGCGCTTTCTCCAGTCGCTGTGGCGATGGGGCTTCTGTTTTTTCCTGATCGCTACCTTCAGCCATCCCAAAATTCACCTGTTAGTTGCGAACCACCGGTTATCGATGGGGGTTCTACAGGCTCAATTATTGTGCGCGCTGCGTGCGTGCGATCAGGGGAATAAAGGTGGATTTAGGCCGCTATTTAGCATCAAGTCGCGCGGCCGACTGGAGCAAACCGAGGCCGCAGGAAAAGAAATGGCCTGGATTGCGCAAGATATCGCACCAATCAGGCCATTGTTCGTGGGGGCGATCGTATCCGGTCAGCGCGGGGGGACTGCCTTGCTCACTTCGCCGCGAACATCTGCTTCGTTGGCCACGCTCACGCCGCTGGCCTCTTTGGTTACGGCCTCTTCGGTGCGTTTGTTCATCACGATGATGCTGATGCGCCGGTTGACCGGATCGGAAGGCCCTGCCTGGTTGAACGGTACGGATGAAGCGAGCCCCACCACGCGAAGCATTTTAGACTCGTCCATTCCGCCCGCAATCAACGCTCGCCGCGAAGCATTGGCGCGATCGGTCGACAGCTCCCAGTTGCTATACCCGCGTTCGCCGTTGGCATACGCAGTGGCATCGGTATGCCCGGACAGACTGATCCGGTTTTGGACGTCGTTCAGCACATGGCCAATTTCATTCAGGATGATCTTGGTGTAGGGCTGCAATTCAGCACTGGCCAGGTTGAACATGGGCCGGTTCTGCTCGTCCACAATCTGGATGCGCAGGCCTTCGCTGGTAATGTCGATCAGCAACTGACGCTTGAATTGCTTGAGCGTGGGATTGCTATCAATCGCTGCCTTGAGGCGACTTTCCAGTGACTTGAGGTTGGCCGCCTCCTGGCGTAAAAGCTCGGCTTGTGCCGCTTCAAGATTGAAGGATTTTTGTTCCGGGACGGATTCGCCTCTTTTCACCTGCCCCACCTTGCGCGACAGATCCTGGCCGCCGCCCTTGAGCACGCTGGAGCTGTCTCCACTGCCGTCGCCGCCCCTCATGGCCACCTTGAGCGGCGTCTTGAAATACTCGGCTATCCCCGCCAGATCGCCTTTTGCCGTTGAGCCCAGCAGCCACATCAGCAGGAAGAACGCCATCATGGCAGTCACAAAGTCTGCATAGGCAATCTTCCACGCACCGCCATGGTGGCCACCGGCCACCTTCTTGATGCGCTTGACGACAATGGTCGCTTTTTGCTCGCTCATTTAAACACCATGAATAGAACGGGTTGGGTTGAAGCCTGGCGTCTGAACACTTAACGCGACTTCGCGCCCTTCACGTGTGCTTCCAGTTCGCCGAAGGTTGGCCGCTCGGTCGAGAACAACACCTTGCGTCCAAACTCAACGGCAATCGCCGGTGCATAACCGTTGATGCTGGCCAGCAAGGTGACCTTGACGCACTGATACATCTTGGAGGACTCATGCAGTTTCTGTTCAAGCAAGCTCGAGAGCGGCGACACGAATCCATAGGCCAGCAAAATACCGAGGAAGGTGCCCACCAGCGCAGCCGCAATCAGGATCCCCAGTTCTGCCGGCGGAATACCCACCGACTCCATGGTGTGCACCACGCCCATCACCGCCGCCACAATACCGAATGCGGGCAGACCGTCGCCTAATTTGGCAACACAGTGCACCGGCACCTCGCCTTCGTGATGGTGCGTTTCGATTTCGTTGTCCATCAGGTTTTCAATTTCAAAGGCATTCATGCTGCCGCTCACCATCAGGCGCAGATAGTCGGTGAGAAACTCAATAATATGATGGTCTGCCATGATTGACGGATACTTCGAAAACAAGGGGCTGCTCTCAGGCGCCTCCACATCCGCCTCCACCGACATCAACCCTTCCTTGCGGATCTTGGTCAGCAGTTCATACAGCAGCGCCATCATGTCCATGTATAAGGTGCGGTTGTATTTCGACCCTTTTAAAATGCTGGGCAATGCTTTCAGCGTGGCCTTGATGGCCTTGCCATTGTTGCCGACCAGAAAGGCACCCACCGCACCGCCGCCAATCATCAGCAGTTCGACCGGTTGCCACAACGAAGCCAGGTGTCCGCCCGCCAGCGCAAAGCCGCCGAACACGCTCACTATGATCACTATGTATCCAACGATGACTAGCACGACCGTCTGTTCCTTATTCTGGATTGATTGTTCTGGCCCGGGTCACTTCGCCCTGCCCCTGCACTTCGCGATTTGAAGCACAGGCTCTCAGTGAGAGGATTCGACTCCACGACCCAAAACTTGATGGCGCATTGAGAGAATATTGATGTGCCCATGTCACATCCGCCAGGCATACAAGGTATGGCGAGCGCCCTCGGCGAGGGCTATTTCGTGGTCTGGCTGTTGTGCCGGAATCCCGAATGAAAGACTGACAAACAGACTGCCTTTCCGCATCTGCGCTCGCGCCTGCTCCCACAATGCAGGCATGACTGCGGGTGAGAGAAAGGCAAACACAACGTCAAAATCGGCCAGATCAATGGCCGTGTAATCGCGACGCATGAATTTCACCCGGCTGCGCCTGGACCAGGCGCGCAAGCGGCTGATCAGCCATGGCGCCGGGGCGATTTCAGTGCCGTAAAAACAGCCCTCAGGAAACCGGGACTCCAGATAGAAAGGCACATCGCCCAGACCGCTGCCCACATCAATAAACTGAAAAGCTTGCGTCTGGGGCAACAGCGGCGCCAACGCCTGCCAGGCTTTGCGATCGGATAGATATAAAGGCACGCGGGTGCGAAAGGTGCTCCAGTAGAACAGCACCAGTATCAGGAATGCAGTCAGGTATAACCAGGTTGGCACGCTGGCCTGCAGGGCCAGCAGAATCGCAGGGAAGAAAATAAAATGCAGTGGCGGCCACCAGCTGGGCTGCCGGTTGAGATTACTCAGTAAAGCAGCGATTCCGCCCTGTACGAGAGCAAGTTGCCACCATGCAAGCTGAAGCGGGAATGCAAGCTGGGCCAGATAACCCAGCAGACCAGCCAGGCATAATGCGACCCCCTGAATGATGAGCGACTGTAGGCTGATTGGCAGGCGCTTCATCCTTCGTTACGTGCGCAAGCGATTCAAACGGTGGCGGTCAGCGCAGTTCGTGCCTCACTACCGGCAAGAGCCATGCCGGCAGGTTCACCCGTAAAGGGTAGGCCGGCGGGTGCACCGCTGCTTTGCAGCGACCCTTCCGCTGCTTTGGCCTTGCGTGTTTTTCCTGCGCGGGCCGGTTTGTTGCACAAGCCGCAAACATATTGGGAATGCAAGTCATCGGGGTGAACCACGAAATGTCCACCGCATCCGCTGCAAACGGCCGTTTCGAGCATGCGGTTTTCAAAGAATCGATTCAGGGTCCAGGCGCGCGTGAAGCTCAGCACTTCATCAATCTGGTTGGTATGCAGATATTCCTTGTACAGGCGATAGGTTTTCAGCACTGCTTCTATCCCCTCGCAATCGCTGTTTTTCGCGATGTAGCGACGGATGTTAATGAATAGTGAAGAATGGACGTTGGGCAACCAGGTCAGAAACCAGTCTGTTGAAAACGGCAGCATGCCTTTAGGGGGCGAGACGCCTTTGACTTCCTTGTACAGCTTGAGCAAACGTTCGCGCGACAGCGTGGTCTCGGTTTCCAGCACCTGCGGACGCGCTCCCAGTTCGATCAGTTCGATCGCTAGTTGGGTGTCGCGCATTTCGGTCAGCAAACTTTTTTTGCTCATTGTTATTCTTCCCTGTTTCTTACACTACGCAGCCCTGCCGGGCAGATCAACGGATTCAGGCAAACGCTGCGACGGCCTGCCCAGCCATCAGAATGGCGGCGTGAGATTGTGCAATGGCGCGGTCTTTGGTATAGCTGGTGAGCATATTCAGCACCATGCCATCATCAAATCGGAAGCGCGAAACCATCATGCCGGAAGCGGCGAGCTTGAGAATTTGCGCAGGGGTCAATGCATCGATCAATTCGGCCACTTCCTTGCTAATGCCCAGGCGAAAAACGGCGGTCGCCTTGTCATGCCGGATCATGCTTTGCGCCAGCATCAGATAGTTGAGATTGACATCGCGCATTTCGTCCAGCATTTCGTCCAGTTTCATTTTCTCGCCCTTATGTGTTGGATTTATTTTCAGTCACACACTCAACTCTGCGCGCTGGATTCGTTTTCGGACGGAACAGGGGAAAGTTAATGTGGATATTGGCTGTATTGGTGGACGGTAACGCAAGAGACTTTATGTAGGCGTTTGTCCTACACGCCCCGCCGGCCGGATTACAGTTCAGCAGAAGCTATTGATCCGGCACGCATTAAACGGGATTGCATGTGTAGGTCGGCAATACTTTGCCGACAGCCGCAGCTCCCTCTCTCGGATAAATGATGCCGGATCAATAACCCAGGGAATGAAGCAGGTATTCGATGACCGAAAAGGGCTGGTGAATAAAGATTATCGCAGCATCACGGCGGGCATTGCACCCGCCGAATGCGATAAGGTTCGACAGCCTCAGTTGCGCTTGTAGATGTCTTCGAGACGGACGATGTCATCTTCCCCCAGATAAATCCCCGACTGCACCTCGATGATGTGCAAATCGACCTTGCCAGGGTTCTCCAGCCGATGCGTGGTGCCCAGCGGAATGTAAGTCGACTGGTTTTCGCTCAGCAGCGTGACCAGATCGCCGCAGGTGACGCTGGCGGTGCCGGACACAACCACCCAGTGCTCGGCACGATGGTGATGCATTTGCAGGCTCAGTTTCTGGCCTGGCTTGACCATGATGCGCTTGACCTGGAAGCGCTCGCCCTCGTCGATGCCCTCATACCAGCCCCAGGGTCGATAAACCTGTTTGTGAACCAGGTGTTCGCAGCGTTTCTCGGCTTTCAGGCGCTCAACCAGCTTTTTGACATCCTGCACTTGGTCTTTTTGCGCCACCAGCACCACGTCGGCCGTTTCCACCACCACCAGGTCCGATACACCGAGCATGGCGACCATACGGGTTTCGGCACGGACGAAGTTGTTCCGGGCATTTTCCAGCATGACATCACCCCGGGTGGCGTTGCCCTGTTCGTCCTTCGCCGCAACGTTCCACAGCGCCGACCATGCGCCGATATCATTCCATGCCATATCGGCCGGCACCACAGCCGCGCAACGGGTGTGTTCCATCACCGCATAATCGACCGACTCCGACGGGCAAGCCTCAAATGCAGCCGGATCCAGCCGCACAAAATCCAGGTCAAGCGTGGCGGCATCCAGTGCGGCCCGGCTGGCCTCAAGGATATCGGGGCGCAAGCTTTGAAGTTCATTCAAAAAGTCCGTCGCACGGAACAGGAACATGCCGCTGTTCCAAAAATAGTCGCCGGAATCCACATACTGCTGCGCAGTGGTCGAATCGGGCTTTTCCACAAAGGCCGCCACCTGAAACGCGCCCACCGGAGCGGCAAGGGGTGCGCCTTTTTGTATATAGCCATAACCCGTTTCTGGAGTATCCGCCACGATGCCGAAAGTGGTCAGATGGCCACTTTCGGCAGCTTCCGCAGCAATGCGGATTGCTGCATGGAATGCGTCGACATCCCCGATCAAATGGTCGGCTGGAAGCACCAGCATCAAGGCCTCAGGGTCATCTCGCGACAGCATCAATGCGGCAACAGCGATCGCGGGTGCAGTGTTGCGTCCCACCGGCTCCAGTACGATGGCGCGCGGAGTCGACCCGATCTGGCGCATCTGCTCCGCGATCATGAAGCGGTGCTCGACATTACACACCATAAGCGGACTGGCTATTTCCGGCATCTCGGCCAGACGGCTAACCGTGTCCTGCAACAGGCTGTGTTTGCTCGCAAGGGGCAGCAACTGCTTGGGCAGCGCCGCTCGGGACAAGGGCCACAGACGCGTGCCTGAGCCGCCGGAAAGAATTACTGGATAAAGTGTGGTCATATCGAAAGTATTGTCAACGTGTAATTACGTCAATTCAGAATGTACCCAGACCAAACCATACACGTTTCCCTAAATGAGCGGGATGCCCAGGATTGGATTCTGTCGATTTAAACATTCAGGCATCAGGATATCGAGCATGATGGAGCGACATTTTCTACGGGTCAGCACGATACCTTGGCGACTGACCGGCAACACGGCTGCGAGGTTCCCCTCTATTCATCACGCTCGTCCGCCGCCCCCGTCATTGGCCTAAAGAAAATGAAAGCGGCGCCGTTGATACCCGTAATACTTGCAGTTCAAGTAGATTTCCCTTGTAGATACGCCCGGTAAGGGGTTCAACCCCAGGCGCTCTCCTCCTGTCGAACCGGGCTTTTCGCGGCGCCTTGGGCGCCGCTTTTTATTGCCTGGATGCAGACGTAAAAATAATCGAACGGCACCCAAAACGCAAAAAGCCCACGGAAAACCGCAGGCTCTTCGGGATGCTTCAATCTATTGGCTCGGGAGCGCGCATCTTGCCACGCGCCAGACGGCCATGCCGAGATTTTACTCAGCAAACGTCTTTACGGTACTTCTACTGGCTGCCCGCACTTGCCTGAGGGCCTCGATCGCTT
Source organism: Thiobacillus sp. (assembly GCA_018780025.1). Classification (GTDB taxonomy): domain Bacteria; phylum Pseudomonadota; class Gammaproteobacteria; order Burkholderiales; family Thiobacillaceae; genus Thiobacillus. The sequence continues at coordinate 5,264 of JADMKH010000186.1, read as the reverse complement.
TTTCCTTGGCAGCCTGCCGATTGGCGGCCTCTTCTTCTTTGGTGAGTACGCGGCTCTTTTCACGCAGGAGCTTTTCCGCCAGCAGCTTTTTCTCACGCTCGGCTTTTTCTGCTTGTTGCTGCCGTAATCGTTCGGCCTGCTCGGCTCGTGCCATTTCCTCCTGGCGCGCGCGCGCCAGGGCAGCCTCCTGGGCTTGTCGCTGTTTTGCTTCCTTAATTGCCTGCTGACGCTCGCGCTCAGCCTCGCGCTTGCGCTCTGCGGCTTCTCTGGCCTCTTGAGCCTCTAGACGCTCACGCGCTTTTTTGATATCTGCCTGAAGCTGCATCCCGGTCTGCCGAATGCGCTCGCCTGCCGCAGAAAAACTGTCGTCGGCTTCTGCAGCATAGGCCCCCTGGGAAAGCACGCTAAAAAAAGAGGTCACCACCGCCAGCGCTAAAAAATGAGATTTCATCGTCGTAACTCCTGCTCAAAAGGTTCACTTGCCTGTGCCTATTCAGCTGTTCTTTAAAGGTTCTGTTCACCCAGAACACAGTCATAAAAAACACTAACGAAGAATCATGCACTTGCCGTTGTGAACGCTAACGGCCAGGAACGAACAAATCTTTACAAAAATTTACGCGGGTACGGCTTCCTCAAACTCCAGTGAGACCTTGTCATCGGCATCCATTGCGATCGTCACGCGCCCGCCATGAGCGAGTTTACCGAACAGCAATTCGTCGGCCAGCGCCTTGCGGATGGTGTCCTGAATCAGACGCGCCATGGGCCGGGCACCCATCAAGGGGTCGAAGCCATGCTTGGCAAGATAGGCCTTGAGCTCATCGGTGAAGATAGCCTCGACCTTCTTCTCGTGCAATTGCGCTTCCAACTGCATCAGGAATTTATCCACAACCTGCAAGATGATGGGCTCGGTCAAGGAAGCGAACGGAATGATCGCGTCCAGACGGTTACGGAACTCCGGGGTAAACATGCGTTTGATTTCGCCCATTTCATCGCCGCTTTCGCGCGAATTGGAAAATCCGATGTTTGATTTGTTGAGCATTTCAGCGCCCGCATTGGTGGTCATCACCAACACGACGTTGCGGAAATCGGCCTTGCGGCCATTCGTATCAGTCAGCGTGCCGTGATCCATCACCTGCAGCAGAACGTTGAAAATATCCGGGTGAGCCTTTTCAACTTCATCCAGCAAAATAACGGCATAGGGGTGTTTGGTCACCGCTTCTGTCAACAATCCGCCCTGGTCGAAGCCCACATACCCCGGAGGCGCACCAATCAGCCGCGACACCGCGTGACGCTCCATGTACTCGGACATGTCGAAGCGTATCAATTCGACCCCCAGAACATAAGCCAACTGGCGCGCAACCTCGGTTTTGCCCACGCCGGTCGGGCCTGAGAACAAGAAATTTCCAATCGGCTTCTGCGGGTCACCCAGACCGCTGCGAGACATCTTGATCGCCGTTGCCAGCGCTTCAATCGCCTTATCCTGCCCGTACACCACCGCTTTCAGATCGCGATCCAGCGTTTTGAGCGAACTCCGGTCGTCGGACGAAACCGTCTTGGGCGGGATACGCGCGATCTTGGCAATGATGTCTTCAATCTCGCGGGGCGTGATTGTCTTCCGCTGCCTCGATTTCGGCAAAATGCGCTGGGCGGCACCCGCCTCGTCGATGACGTCAATCGCCTTGTCGGGCAGATGGCGGTCATTGATGTAGCGTGCCGACAACTGCGCCGCCGTAGTCAATGCAGCGGCAGTGTATTTAACGCCGTGGTGGTCCTCGAAGCGGGTTTTCAGGCCGCGCAGGATCTCAACGGTTTCGCCGACAGACGGTTCAGGCACGTCCACCTTCTGGAAACGCCGCGACAAGGCATGGTCTTTCTCGAAAATGCCGCGATACTCGGTATACGTTGTGGCGCCGATGCAGCGCAACTGGCCTGAAGACAACGCCGGCTTCAGCAGATTGGAGGCGTCGAGCGTGCCGCCCGACGCCGCGCCTGCGCCAATCAGGGTGTGGATTTCGTCGATGAACAGAATTGCATTGGGACTCTCGGCCAACTGCTTCAGCACGCCTTTCAGACGCTGCTCGAAGTCGCCCCGATATTTGGTCCCGGCCAGCAAAGCGCCCATGTCCAGCGAATAAACGATGCTTCCCTCAAGAATGTCGGGCACCGTTCCTTCGATAATGCGGCGCGCCAGGCCTTCGGCAATGGCGGTTTTCCCCACGCCCGCCTCACCCACCAGCAACGGATTGTTCTTGCGCCGACGGCACAGGGTCTGGATCACGCGCGTCAGTTCCTGATCGCGCCCGATCAGCGGGTCGATCTTGCCGGCCAGTGCCTGCGTATTCAGGTTCTGCGCAAAGCTGTCCAGCGGCGAAGTCGAAGGGGATTCCGTGCTCGTTTCGGCTGCTTCATCCGGGCGCAGCGGCTCGCTTTGCGGGGTTTTGGTGATGCCATGGGAAATGAAATTGACGATATCGAGCCGGGTCACGCCTTGCTGGCCCAGGAAATACACCGCATGCGAATCTTTTTCGCCAAACACCGCTACCAGCACATTGGCACCGGTCACTTCTTTTTTGCCCGACGACTGCACGTGCAGGATAGCGCGCTGAATCACCCGCTGAAAGCCGAGTGTGGGCTGCGTATCAACTTCACTATCGCCCTCGCCTTCCACCCTGGGCGTGTGCTCCTCGATAAACTTGGCAAGCTGTTCGCGCATCACCTCGATGTTGGCACCGCAGGCGCGTAGCACCTCGATAGCGGAGGGATTGTCCAGCATCGCCAACAGCAGATGCTCCACCGAAATGAATTCGTGGCGCTTCTGCCGCGCGTCCATGAACGCCATGTGCAGCGTGACTTCGAGTTCCTGGGCAATCATCTAACTTTCCTCCATCGTGCATTGCAGCGGATGCTGATGCTGCCGTGCGAAATCTATGACCTGCTCTACCTTGGTATGAGCGATATCCCGAGGATAGACCCCACACACTCCAACACCCTCAGTATGCACTTTGAGCATGATTTGTGTCGCCCGTTCTTGGTCGATGCCGAAAAACTTTTTAAGGACCAGTACCACGAATTCCATCGGGGTGTAGTCGTCATTCAGCAGCAAAACCTTGTACAAGGGCGGCGGCTTGACTTTAGCCGCGACCGGTTCCAGTAGGGTACTGCTTTCTTTCTTGGTTGCCATAGCCCGAATAAGCCTGATTTACAGTTCTTATTTTGAAGTGATGCAGGGATTTTTCAAGCCCGCCAGAAGTAGGGCTTAAGAAATAAAGGGGTGTAAACACATGAACCGGCAGCTACAAGCATGCTGAAAAACAGCGACCGGCCACGTGTTTTCCGGATATGAGGGCGTTTACCTGAAGGCCGGATCTCCGAAACAAATATTTGAGTCAACGCCCTGAGTCAAGATGACCCCCGGATTGATTGACCCCCTGTCCGGGCTTGAAAACGCGCGGTGAAGCGCCACTTGCCCGCTTAATTTTTTACGGCGCGTTTCAGAACAGCGGATGATTTCCCTGCTTGTCTTCAACATGAGCCCGCAAGCTCCTGATGCGAAGGTAAAACCAGTCAACAGCTTGATCATACTCAGAATCAAGAGCGCGCGCCAAGGTTTTGAAAAAACACCGGCGCACCGCCTAAGCCAGCCCCCTCTCGCAACGCAGCACATCGTTCAGCCGGATCAAGCCGCCGACCAGGATGCGCGCATTGACGCCTCCATGACCCCTCATTGCATTATAGCCACCCGGCCCCAATACCGCTTCCATTCGTGAGCATGGCGTGCACTGTCCTGTGACCTCCAGCACCACCTCGGCGCCTATCCGCAACCGCAGCGACTGATCGCGAAACAAGGCATGCGCCGCCAGCAGATTGAGCCCCGACACCACCAGATTGCGGCGCAACCCGGCGGCATCGATACGTGCCTGCCCAGTCAATGCTGCCAACACTGGCAGATGCTCCGCCTGGATCAAGGTGATTTGCCGCGAGCCTCCCTCCACACGATTGCGCGAGGGAGTCGCGTAGTGATCCCCTTCCAGGCCGCACGCTGCAATCGCCAGGGCCTGTTCCACCGGACGCACCTCGCCACGTCGCTGGGGACGCAGAAAGATGGCTTCGATCCTGCCATCAAGTAGAAACTGGCTTGACAGATTGCGCAAGTCCGGTGCTGTTGAACCCCCCACTATTAACCTCGTAAACCTTAACGTATGGAATCAGATTCTGCGGCTTCACTTGCAACGTTATAAGGTCTTCCCGCTGCGGATCACCCCAACGGCAATGCCCTCAATCACCAGTTCCTGACGCGTAAGATCAACCTCGATCGGCACAAAATCCGGGTTCTCTGGCAGTAGCTGCACGGTATGGCCGCGCTTGGCAAAACGCTTGACTGTGACCTCGTCACCCATCCGGGCGACCACCACCTGCCCGACCCGGGCCTCGGCGCTGCGATGCACCGCGAGCAGATCGCCGTCCAGGATGCCGGCGTCTTTCATGCTCATGCCGTGCACCTTGAGGAAATAATCCGCGCGCGGTGAAAACAGCGCGGCATCAATTTGCACGTATCGTTCGATGTGCTCTTGCGCCAGGATCGGGCTGCCCGCAGCCACCCGGCCCACCACCGGCAGACCACTGCCCCCCTTGAGCTGAATGCCACGCGATACGCCCGGCACCAGATCCAGCGCGCCTTTTTTCGCCAGCACCTTGAGATGCTGCTCAGCTGCGTTGGGCGAACTGAAGCCAAAGTATTGCGCGATCTCGACTCGCGTCGGCGGGCTGCCTGTGGTTTCGATCCACTCCTTGATCAGGTTCAGGATTTCTTCCTGGCGGCGTGTCAGCGCTTGCATGGGGCTTTCTCCGAATACTGTATGCACGTACAGTACATTTACTGTATATTCGTACAGTATAGATACCGAATTCGGAAAACGCCAATGGCGCGGCCCCTACACCAGCAGGCCCTGCTCAGGCATACAGGAGTAACCCATGATGAAACTCGGAAAAATCAGCGCCCTCGCCCTCAGCCACATGAAACAGCGCGGGATATCGATCGCGGCGCTTAACGATCTGATCACCCACGGGCAGGTCGAAAAGCAATTCGACGGCGCCCAGCTCGTGTACCTGGACAGCCCCGCCTCCACCCCATCCTGGGCTGGCCGCCCGCAGCCCCGGCTGTATGCGGTGATGGATGCAACAGGCGAGGTGCTCACGGTTGAAAAGCGGGTGCGCCTGAGAGCAGCCTATTAATCCGGCATCATTTATCCGAGAGAGGGAGTAGG
>JADMKH010000178.1 GCA_018780025.1 Thiobacillus sp. | reverse complement strand
GCGCATCATCCCTTCGTGGTTGCCGCGGCGCGCGCCGTAGCTGTTGAAGTCGGCTTGCAGTACCTTGTGTTCCGTCAGGTAAGCGCCGGCCGGTGAGCTGGGCTTGATGCCGCCGGCCGGGCTGATATGGTCGGTGGTGACCGAGTCGCCAAAAATCGCCAGCGCGCGTGCGCCCTTGATGACTGGGTTGGTGGCTGTTTCATTGACGAAGAAGGGGGGCTCCTGAATATAAGTCGAGGCGGTATCCCATTGGTAGACTGCGCCTTCAGGTGCGGATACACCGTCCCATAACGGATTGTTGGCGCCCACATCGGCGTAGCTTTTGTAGACGCCCTTCGCTGTCGAATAATGCAACAGTTCGGCGATTTCCTCGTTGCCCGGCCAGATGTCCTTCAGATAGACCGGCCCGTTCTTGCCAGCGCCAATGGGGTCTTTCTCGATGTTGAAAGGCACGCGGCCGGCCAGCGCAAATGCGACAACCAGCGGCGGCGACATCAGGAAGTTGGCTTTGACATTCTGGTGCACGCGCGCTTCGAAGTTGCGGTTGCCGGAGAGCACCGAGCAGGCAACCAGATCATTGTCGAGCATGGTTTTTTCAACCGCTTCGGGCAGGGGACCGGAGTTGCCGATGCAGGTGGTGCAGCCGTAGCCGACCACGCCGAAACCCAGCTGTTCCAGATAGGGCAGCAGGCCGGCTGTCTTTAGATATTCGGTCACCGCGCGCGAGCCGGGGCCCATGCTGGTCTTGACGTGAGCGGGGGTGTAGAGGCCCAATTCGACCGCTTTTTTCGCCAGCAGGCCGGCGGCAATCATGACGCCGGGATTGGAGGTGTTGGTGCACGAGGTGATGGCCGCGATCACCACGCTGCCATGCCGCAGCTCGCCGCCGCCTTCGATGGCATAGGCGCGGCGCAGGTCTTCCTCGGTTTTGCCGTAGCCGCCGGTTTCCTTGGGCTGCAGCATCAAGGTGTCGAAAGTGGATTCGACGGCAGGCAGCGCAATGCGATCCTGCGGCCGCTTGGGGCCGGCGATTGAAGGTTCAACCGTGGAGAGATCGAGCGCGAGCGTTTGCGAGTAATCGATGTCGCCCGACCTGGGAATGCCGAACAGCTGCTGTGCCTGGTAGTAGTCACGGATGAGGTCAACCTGTGCATCCGGGCGGCCGGTGGCGGCAAAGTACTGACACGTGGCCTCGTCGACCGGGAAGAAGCCCATGGTGGCGCCGTATTCGGGCGCCATGTTGGCAATCGTTGCGCGGTCGGTGACCGGCAGCGCGGCGGCGCCCTCACCAAAGAATTCAACGAACTTGCCGACCACCTTGGCACGACGCAACATCTCGGTCACGGTCAGCACCACGTCGGTGGCGGTGACGCCCGGTTTGACGCTGCCGGTGAGGTTGACGCCGACCACATCCGGGGTCAGGAAATACACCGGCTGGCCGAGCATCGCGGCTTCGGCTTCGATGCCGCCGACGCCCCAGGCGACCACGCCGAGGCCGTTGATCATGGTGGTGTGGCTGTCGGTGCCGACCAGCGTGTCGGGGTAGGCGGTGCCGTCTTTTTCCATGACGCCGCGCGCCAGGTATTCCATGTTGACCTGGTGCACGATGCCGACGCCGGGCGGCACCACCTTGAAGGTGTCGAATGCCTGCATGCCCCATTTCAGGAACTGGTAGCGCTCCTGGTTGCGCTCGAACTCGATCTTCATGTTGAGGTCGAGCGCGTCTGGGGTGCCAAATTTGTCGACCTGGACGGAATGGTCCACCACCATGTCGACCGGCACCAGGGGCTCGATTTTCTTCGGGTCCCTGTCGGCGCGCGCGGCGGCCGAGCGCATCGCGGCGAGGTCGGCCAGCAAGGGAACGCCGGTGAAGTCCTGCAGGATCACCCGCGCCACGGTAAAGGGAATTTCCTCGGTGCGTTCGGCATTCGGCTGCCAGTTCGCCAGCTGCCTGACGTGCTCGGGCGTGACTTTCACCCCGTCGCAATTGCGCAATACCGATTCCAGCACAATCCGGATCGATACCGGTAAACGCGCAACTGACACGCCCAGCGTGGCTTCGAGTTTTTTCAGCGAGGCGAACTGAACGTCGCGCTTGCCGGTGGAAAAGGAATCGAGGGTGTTGAAGGTGTCGGTCATGGCGTTTTGGCTAAAAATTAAATGATTCGCAGGTCTGATTTTACCGGAAGCGCGTCCGGCTTAAATGTGCCCGTGCGCGTTAAAGCTCGATGTCGAACAGGGCTAGCAGCTTGATCATGCCCAGATAGGCCAGCGCGGTGGCGGCGCTGGCGGTGAGCAGGCTGAACCAGAATCCCAGCCCGCTGCGCAGCAGGAGCGGCAGCAACACAAACAGCAGCAAGGAAGGCAGCACCAGCCAGAAGATGCCGCCGGCGAGCGCGGCGACCTTTTCCGTGTCGCCGGTGTCGACATACAGCCAGATAAACGCCAGCAGCGAGGTAAGCGGCAACGAAGCCAGCGCGGCCGCCCAGAACGTGCTGCGCTTGGCCACCTCGGCAATGGCGACGAGGATCAGCGCGGACAGGCCGATCTTGAGCGCGTAGTACCCCATCCGGGCGGACTCAGCCTTCGCGCCGCATCTGCGGGAACAGGATCACGTCGCGGATGCTCGGCGAATC
>JADMKH010000086.1 GCA_018780025.1 Thiobacillus sp. | reverse complement strand
CCTGCAGGGTGCTGTTGAAGAAGACGTCGAAGTGGCCGTTGGCATCGACTTCGCCGGCGGTCCAGCCGCCCACGCTGCCGAAGCGCTCGACCGGGGTCCACAGGCCACGCTCGAACACGCGGTCGAGGTTGGCATCGGTGCCGTTGGCGACGATGAGGCCGTTGCCGGGGACGGTGCGAATCAGGTGGTGGAACTGGGTCTCGATGGCGGCGAGATCCGGAAAGATGTCGGCGTGGTCGTATTCCAGGTTGTTGAGAATGACGCTGCGTGGCCGGTAGTGGACGAACTTGGAGCGCTTGTCGAAGAAGGCGGTGTCGTATTCGTCGGCTTCGATGACGAAGAAGGGGCTGTCGGTGAGCCGCGCGGACATGCCGAAATTCTGCGGGATGCCGCCGACCAGAAAGCCGGGCCGCAGGTTGGCGTCGTCGAGTATCCACGCCAGCATGGCTGAGGTGGTGGTTTTGCCGTGGGTGCCCGCGACGGCCAGCACCCATTTGTCGTGCAGCACGTTGTCGGCCAGCCATTGCGGGCCGGAGGTGTAGGGCAGGTTGCGCTCAAGAATGGCTTCCATCAGCGGGTTGCCGCGAGTGACCACGTTGCCGATTACGAACATATCGGGATTGCGGTCGATCTGGCTGGCGTCCCAGCCTTCGATCAACTCGATGCCGAGGGCGCGCAACTGGTCGGACATCGGCGGGTAGACGTTGGCATCGCAGCCGGTGACGGTGTGGCCGGCGGCGCGGGCAATCGCGGCGAGTCCGCCCATGAAGGTGCCGCAAATACCGAGAATGTGCAGATGCATGATTTGTGCTGAGTGTCCCGCTGTGTTGGGTTAAGAACAATAAGGAACGGAGATTATCCCACAGCTGCCGAGCGTGCTTGCTGGATCAAATGGGTGAGCAACGCACGCAGCTTGGCAGGTCGTAGCGGCTTGTGCAGCAGGGGGAAACCCGCGCGGCTGATATGCAGGATGGTGTCGGGCGCGGTGTCGCCGGTGACCAGAATCGCGGGAATGTTGCGGGCATATTTTTGACGCAACCGGGCGATCACCTCGATGCCATCCGTGTCGTCTGGAAGCCGGTAGTCCGACACAATGACATCTGGCACGCGGCCGATTGTATCGAGCCATTGCAGCGCTTCATCTGCGCTATGCGCCGTGATCAGGTCGATATTCCAGTTGTCGAACAGCTCGGCCATGCCGCGCAATATTGCACTTTCATCGTCGACCAGAACAACAAGCGCATCGCCGGGAATGGGGCCGGGCGCACTGATCGGCATGGGTGCCTGGATCAGCAGCGCTTCACCACAGGGCACATCAATGCTGAAGATCGATCCATGTTGCGGGAGCGATTGCAGATCGATCCGGTGGCCCAGCAAGCGGCCCAGGCGTGAAACGATGGCGAGTCCCAGCCCCAACCCTTTGCTGCGGTCACGCGCGGGATTGTGCAACTGCACGAACTCCTGAAAAACACTTTCCAGCTGGTCGGGCGGAATGCCGCGCCCGGTATCGAAAACGCTCAGACGCACCATGCGTCCCCGACGGCGACACGCCACGAGAATGCCGCCATCGTCGGTGTAGCGGATCGCGTTGGCAATCAGGTTGGCCAGGATGCGTTCGATCAATAGCGGGTCGCTGTATAGCGTGACATCACAGGGCCGAAACCGCAGCTGCAATTGTTTTTCTGCCGCCAGCGCGCTGAACTGCTTGTCAATTTCGCCCAGCAATTTTCGCAGTGAGAAGTGCTCAGGGTGCGCTTCGATTGTTCCGGCATCCAGACGGGAGATATCAAGCAGTGAATTGAATAGCGACTCCATGGCAGCGGTGGACGCCTCGATGTTGTCGATCAGGGTTTGCGTCTCGGGTTGTTGATTGCGCGTTTTGAGTGCGGCGGCAAACAGGGAGAGTGCATGCAGGGGTTGCCGCAGATCGTGGCTGGCCGCAGCAAAGAATCGAGACTTGGCAAAATTGGCGCGCTCGGCCATGTCCTTTTTTGCAGCGAGGTCGGCGGTGGCTTCACGGATCCGTTTTTCCAGTTCGCCGCGATGCGTCTGCAATGCTTCGGCCATGTTGTTGACCCCGGCTGCCAGTGCGCCCACTTCGCCCACTGGAGGAAGTTGGGTGCGCACGGTCAGGTCGTCGCAGGCGAGCCGCCCGACCACCTGCCCCACATGCCGTAACTGTCCGGCCAGACGTATGGAAAGCCGCCATGCCAACGCGCCGGTGACAAGCAAGGCCAGCAGCATCAGGAGTGCTGCCTGGATCAGGGTATTGCGCTCGAAAAAGCTGATTTGATCCAAGGAGACGCCCACCTCAACGCGGCCAGGCAAGGCATAGGCCGCGCGCGTGGGGGTATCAGCCGGGCGGGCACCCGGATAATCTGCAGCAGGAAAACGGATTTCGGCACGTTGGCTGAAATACTCCGCTGGAGATTGATTGCGTGTGGTATCCCCGGTGTGGGCGATTATCTGACCGCTGGAGTCGGTTATCCGAACAAAGGACAGTTTGCTTTTTTCGGCTTCGGTCGCAAGCAGGGCGGTGATTCGTGCCGCATCGCCGTTGAGCAGCAAATAGGGCAGCGTATCGGATAGGTGGCGTGCTGCGTTATAGGCCCGGGTCTGCAGGGCCGCTTCAGCGGTCGTGAGCGTACGGGTTGTGAAATAGGCCACCATTCCAAACTCCGTCAGCAGGGCGGGCAGCAAGGCAATCATCAGCATCCGGCTGCGGATGCTATAGAGTGGCAGACGGCTGAGGAGGTCGCGGAAAAAACGCACGTTAATCTACGAGGATTGAATTTTCCGCTGGATGGCCAGCACGGCTTCGGTGCGGTTGGTGACCTTGAAGGCGCGAAAGATGGCGGCAATGTGGACTTTTACGGTGCTTTCCGACATCGCCAGCATCCCGGCGATGGCTTTGTTCGCGCAGCCTTGCGCGAGCAGGCGCGCCACTTCGAGCTGACGCGCGGTGAGCCCGCTGTGTTGCAGGTCTTCGAAATCGGCGGGGGCCACCGTGTGCAAACCGTTGTCGCCAAGGCAGGCGGGTATGTACAGATCGCCGGATAACACTTGACGCAAGGCCGCCAGCATTATGGTGGTGGGGGTGGCCTTGGGGATGTAGCCCAGTGCCCCGGCTTCCAGTGCGCTGCGAATGTCATGCGGCGATTCCGATGCGGACAACACCACGAGGGGAATGTCCGGGAAGCGGCTGCGAAACTGGGTGATGCCCTGCATTCCAACAAATCCCGGCATATTCAGGTCGACCACAGCGAGATCCAGGTCGGTATGCGCAGCCGTTTGCGCAAAGAGGCTGGGGTAGTCGTGCGCATCGATGATCTCGACGGCCGGTTCCAGTTGGGCCAGCACCTGACGCACGCCTTCACGCATCAAGGGATGGTCATCAGCCAATAGGGTTTTCACGCGGGCGCTCCCTGCATGCGGGGATTTTAGTACGACTGCGTTCGAATATCGCTATGTTTGACCCGCTCGGGGCATCGAGCGAAACATTTTTCGCCTGTGCGCTGCCTGGTTTAAAGTCAGCGTCCGGTATTGTGGGGGCTTAACTGCCGCGTATCTTGCGCGTACCTTCTTCGATGGCGGCTTCCAGATAACCAAAGTAGAAGTCCGCAATCAGCAGGCCGACAATGGGCTCACTGGCTTGATTGCCGCGGGTGTCGAATATCTTGACCGTGGGGACGATGAAGACCTTGTTGTCAGCAGCAAACGCGCCTTCGGTGGTGGCGCTGCCGTCAAAGCCGGTTATCGGCGCGCTGGAACCTACGGTGACTTCGCGAATGATCACTTTATTGCGATACGCGGGGTCTTTGTGCATCGGCGCCAGATAGACCCGTTTGACCTGCTCGCAGTAATGACATTCAGGGCTCGAAAAAAGCACCAGGACAGGGATTTTTCGCTGGACAGCAATGCGCGAATCAGCCTTGAAACTGCTTGCGTGGAGCAGATCATTTCCTGCGCTGGCGGGCCCGGACAGGGATATTCCGCATGTTAAAATGAAGGCGCAGGCGGCAATCAGTCGCGTCATTGTGGTCGTCCTTTCGGGTGAATGCGGGCGCATCTGCATGCTTGAGAGTTTCGCGCCATCCTTAACTAAATCAAACAGTCTATTCCTACTGCCATGCACATTCTGACCATCGCCTCCCGTGAAAGTGCCCTTGCCATGTGGCAGGCGGAGCATATTCGTGACCGTCTGCGGGCGCTGCATCCCGCCTGCACCGTGAATATCCTCGGCATGACCACGCGTGGCGACCAGATCCTCGATGTCACGCTGTCTAAAATCGGTGGCAAGGGCTTGTTTGTGAAGGAGCTTGAGGTCGCACTTGAAGCCGGGCAAGCCGATCTGGCGGTGCACTCGATGAAGGACGTGCCGATGGAATTGCCGCCCGGGTTTGCGCTCGCCGTAATCGGTGAGCGCGAGGACCCGCGCGATGCCTTCGTGTCAAATCGGTACGAACGCCTGTCCGACCTGCCGCCCGGCAGCGTGGTCGGCACCTCCAGCCTGCGCCGCGAAGCGCAGCTGCGTGCACGTTATCCGCATCTGGCAGTTAAACCCTTGCGCGGTAACGTTGGGACGCGACTGAAAAAACTCGACGAAGGTCAGTACGATGCCATTCTACTTGCCGCCGCCGGTTTGAAGCGGCTCGGTCTGGGCGATCGGATCAGGAGTCTGCTTTCAGTCGAGGACAGTATTCCGGCGGCGGGACAGGGTGCGCTGGGGATTGAAATTCGCAGCGGCAATGCAACGGTGGCGGCGATGCTGGTTGCGCTCAATCATGCCGAAACCGCCGCCTGCGTCCGCGCTGAACGTCAGGTTAGCCGTGTGCTCGGCGGCAGCTGCCAGGTGCCATTGGGCGCGCATGCGGTATTGCAAGACGGCAGGCTGGTGATGAACGGTTTTGTCGCCAACCCGGACGGTAGCTGTTTCATTCAGGATCGTGCCGAAGGCGACATGCAGGATCCCGAAGCCGTGGGTCAGCAATTGGCCGACAAACTATTGGCGCTGGGCGCGCGCGCCATCCTCGACGCCTTGCCGATCGCATGACCGCGCCTCTGGCCGGGCGCACGGTGCTGGTGACGCGGCCGCAGCAACAGGCGGCTGCCCTGTCGCAGGCGATTCGTGCAGCCGGCGGTGAGGTATTCGATTTTCCCGCACTCGTTATCGAAGCCGTTCCGCCGGAGGCATTGCGTGCTTCGCTTGCGTGGCTGAAAGATGCCGATATCGCGATATTTATCAGCCCCAATGCAGCACAGTTCGGCATGGCGGCGATCCAGGCTGCGGGTGGCTTGCAGATGTCGACCGAAATTTTTGCGGTGGGGCCGGGCACAACACAGGTATTGCGGGATCTCGGTGTAGCGCAGGTGATAACCCCACAGGGACAGGACAGCGAAGCGCTGCTGGCGTTGCCGCAGTTGCGGCAAGTCGCGGGCAAACGCGTGGTCATCGTGCGGGGCGTCGGCGGGCGGGCTTTGTTGTCCGACACCTTGATCACTCGTGGGGCGGACGTGCATTTTCTGGAGTGCTACCGACGCGGTTGCCCGCAGGCGGATGTCGCCCCGTTACTGTCGCGCTTGCAAACCGGCGGCATCGACGCGGTGACCATTACCAGCGCAGAAGCCTTGCACAATCTGGCTGCCTTGCTCGGCGAGGCCGGGGCGCCGGTGCTGGCCAACACCCCGCTTTTCGCCCCGCATGAGAAAATCGCCGAGGCCGCCCGCCGTTTTGGCATTGCACAGGTCATCGCCACGCCGGGTGGGGATGCGGGGTTGGTCGACGGCCTGATTAACTGGTTTGGGAATACGCCATGAATGACACGACTGATACGTCCACTGTTGCACCTGCCGAGGCCCCCGCTGTTGCGCCGGCCGTCACCTTACCCGTGTCAGCGGCAGCGCCTCAGCCGGTCGCATTGCATGAACGTATCCATGTGCTGCCCATTGTGGCGATGCTGGTGGCGACGCTGGCCCTTGCCGCGGCTGCCTGGTCGTGGTCCGACAGCCGCGAACGCATTCGCGACCTGAAGACCGAACTGGCACGTCGCCTGGCCGAGTCGGGCAGCGAGGTGAGTGAAAGCCGTTTGCTGGCGCGCAATGCCGACGACATGATGCGGCAGAGCAGCGAGAAAATCGCGCGTATGGAAAACCAGATGGTCTCATCCCAGCAGCAGCAGCTTGCGCTCGATACCTTGTACAAGGAACTGGCACAAGGGCGCGACCAGTGGGTGCTGGCCGAAATCGAGCAAATCCTGCTCACCGCCGCGCAGCAGGTGCAACTGGCGGGCAACGTGAAAGCGGCGATTATTGCCCTGGAAGGGGCCGATACCCGGTTGCAGCGTTTGAATAAACCGCAGTTCACTGCACTGCGCCGTGCCATTGCGGCCGATCTGGCGAATTTGCGGGCGGTGCCGTCGCTCGACGAAGTGGGCGCCAGCGCGCGCATCGAAGCCTTGGTGGCACACCATGCCAGCTGGCCACTGGCCAGCGCGCAGAGCTCCGAGGCAGCACCCACGCCGCGCGCGGCGGGGAGCACTATTGGTCAAGAGCTGTGGACGGAACTGAAACATCTGGTGCAACTGCGCCGCGTGGAAGGCAATGAAGCCATCCTGCTGCCGCCGAAACAGGCCTATTTTCTACGTGAAAACCTGCGCTTGCGCCTGCTTTCGGCTCGGCTGGCGTTGCTGTCGCAAGATCAAGCTGCATTCCGGGCGGATCTGCGCGCAGCGCTGGACATGCTGATGCGCTATTTCAATACACGTGATGCGGGTGTCGTGGCAGCAACCCGGGAAATCAAGCGTCTGGCCGAACTGCAGATCGTGGTCAAGCTTCCCGGCATCGACGCCAGTCTGGCCGCATTGGATGCCTACAAGGAGAATCACTGATGCGCTGGCTGATCTCGGTTCTGATTGTTGCCGTGCTGGCCGTTGCGCTGGCCATGGCCGGGCGCTACGACCCGGGTTATGTGGTGCTGGTTTATCCGCCGTGGCGGATGGAAATTTCTTTCATCAGCTTTGTGCTGGTGCTGGCCGGCTTGATCATCGGTGGCGTGATGCTGGTGCGGCTGGCGGCACTCACCCTCAATCTGCCCAGCATCGTGCGCGCCCAGCGTGCGCGTCGTGCAGCCAGAAAGCGCGATGAGAATTTTGTCGGCGGCCTCAAGGCGTATGCCGAATATCGCTATCAGGATGCCGAACAGTCGCTCGGCCAATGGCAGGGCGATGAGGCGCGGATGGGACTGGCGCGGGTGCTGGCCGCGCGCGCAGCGCAGGAAATGCGCGCGGTGGCGCAGCGCGAACGTCACGTTCAAAGCGCGACCGAACACGGCGCCGAACTGGCCGCGCAGTTGTTCGAGGCCGAGTCGTGCCTCGATGCCAAGGAAGCGACTGACGCGCTGGTGGCGATTAATCGCGCCAAGGAAATCGCGCCGCAGCACACGGCCTTGTTGCGGCTGGAACTCAAGGCGCGCCAGCTCACCGGGCAATGGGATGAAGTCGAGCGCCTGCTCGATGCGCTGGCGCGCAGCAACGCGCTGGAAACAGGCGTTGCGGCCCACCTGCGACGTATCGCCTATGCTGAAAACCTCAAGCGTCGTGCCGAAGACGACCGGGGGCTGCTGGAGTACTGGAAGAAAATTCCGGCTGACTACAAACAGGACGCCTTCGTTGCGCGCGCCGCGGCGCGTGCCTTTATGCAGCGCGGCGGGCACGATACCGCACTCGATGTGCTGGAAACTGCACTGAGTCACGAGTGGAACGAAGATCTGGTGGCGTTGTACGGTGACCTGCGCGGCAGCAGCCCCACCCGGCAGATCGAGCAGGCTGAGAAATGGTTGCACCTCAACCCACGCGATGCCCGATTGCTGCTGACGCTGGCGCAACTGTGCAGTGAGCAGCAATTATGGGGCAAGGCGCAGAAGTACCTGGAAGCCAGCCTCGCCATCACGGCAAGCACCGAGGGCCACATACGCATGGCCGAACTCAAGACGCAGAGCGGTCAGACCGGTGAAGCCTGTCAGCACTATCAAAAGGCGCTGGTGCTGTGTCGTGCGAAGGAGTGAACATGACCCATCGCGCGATGAAGTGGGTGTGCGGGCGTGGAACATCGTAAGAGGTGTATCATCAGGAACGTCTTATATAAAGAAAGGCAAACTGCCATGAGTTCAACTTTATTTTCCGTTTTGAGTGTCGTGCTGAGTGCGTTGTTGCTTGCGGTGCCTGCGAGCGAAGCCGCGGCACCCAAGGCCAAACAGGCGCCCCAGCCCGGTGTGTACAAGGTAGCCATCGATCGCAGCGTCAGCCTGGATGAGGCGGCCGAGTCGATGCGCCTGCGCGCCAATGCGCTGAATCTGAAACTGGTCGCTGAGCTGCCGCTGTCCAAGCAGGTGGAGGCGGTGACAAACAAGCCGCAGCGCACCATCACCATTTTTCAGTTTTGCGATGCGGTCGTAGCCAAGGAACTGATCGATCTGAGCATGGACTTTGCCGTGTACATGCCGTGCCGCATTGCGATGATCGAAGATGCGCAGGGCCAGGGCTGGCTGATCATGACGGACATCAACGTCGATTTGGTGGCGAAGGAAAAGAAACTGCAAAAGGAGTTGACCGCGCGCATCAAAGCTGTGCGTGACGGGCTGATCGGGATCATGCAGGCGGGCGCCAAAGGCGAGTTGTAAGCTTGCCCTTGTTAAGCGCGGCTCGAGTTGTAAGCTCGCCCCGCCGACCGGAATGCCCGCTTGATGCGGGCATTTTCTATTGGGTGGGTGTGGTTTCAGCGTCCGCTGCGTAGACGAAGGCGTCGGCGAAGAATTCGTCTTCGGGCAGCTTGCGGGTTTTCACGAAACTGTCGCGCGCGCTGTCCACCATGATGGGCGCGCCGCAGGCATACACCTGATAGCCCGACAAATCGGCGAAATCGGCCAGCACCGCGTCATGGACGAAGCCGGTGCGGCCTTGCCACTGATCGGCAGGTTCGGGGTTGGACAACACCGGAACGAAGCTGAAGTGGGGGCGTTCGGCCAGCCATTGCTGCGGCAGCTCGGCCATGTACAGATCCTTCAGCGAGCGCACTCCCCAGTACAGCACCAGTTCGCGATCCGTGTGTTCGGCAAAGGCATGTTCCAGCATGCCCTTGATCGGCGCAAAGCCGGTGCCGCCGGCGATGAAGATCATCGGCTTGTCGGAATCCTCGCGGATAAAGAAGCTGCCGAGCGGCCCCTTCAGGCGCAGGATGTCGCGTTCCTTCAGCGTGGAAAATACCTGATCGGTAAACAGGCCATCCGGCACATGACGAATGTGCAGTTCCAGCAGCGCGTCGTCGTGCGGCGGATTGGCAAGCGAATAGCTGCGCGACTTGCCGTCCTTCAGCTGGAAATCGATATATTGGCCGGCGAGGAATTGCAAACGCTCGTTGGCGGGCAATTTGATCAAGACCCGCATTACATCGTCAGCGCGCTTCTCCAGTTTTTCCACCCGGCACGGCAGGGTTTTCACCACGATGTCCTTGGCGGCGCCGACTTCCTTGACTTCGATAACCATGTTGCTCAAGGGCTTGGCGCGGCAGAACAGTGCGCGGCCCTGGGCTTTTTCCTCGTCCTTCAGCGCGGTGGGCGAATGCTTGCCGTAATCGAGTTGGCCCGACAACACTTTTCCCTTGCAGGAGCCGCAGGCGCCGTTGCGGCAGCCGTAGGGCAGGGAAAAGCCTTCGCGCAGCGCGGCTTCGAGTATGGTTTCGTCTTCGTTGACGCTGAATTGGTGCCCGCTGGGCTGGATGGAAACCTGATACGGCATGATGTGCGCTTAAAATACGGTGATAAACCAAGCGATTATCGCTTGAGTCGACGGGGATTTCACCCTTGTGCAGCAAGGGTTACAGGCGGACAGGCATGAAAAAGATCTTGATTGTGGGGTTTGGGGACGTGGCCACGCGACTGGTGAAGCGCTACGCCGGGCAGGCCGGGTTCGTCGGCATGATCCGTCGCACCGATCGTATCGCCGAGTTGCGCGCGCTGGGTGTGACCCCCTTCGTGGCCGATCTCGATGACCCCCACAGTTTGCGTCGCCTGCCTCGTGTCGATGGGGTCTTTCATTTTGCGCCGCCCCCCAATGAAGGCCAGACCGACCCGCGCACAAGGCATCTTCTGCACGCGCTGACGCGGCACGGCAAGCCGGGCGCGCTGGTGTATGTCAGCACCAGTGGCGTGTATGGAGACTGCGGCGGAAACTGGGTGGACGAGACGCGCGCGGTGGCGCCGGTGAATGGTCGCGCGGTGCGCCGGGTGGATGCCGAGCGACAATTGCGGCATTGGGGTGGGACGCAGCGGGTCCAGGTGAGCATTCTGCGTGCGCCCGGCATTTATGCCACCGACCGGTTGCCGCTGGAGCGCATCAAGCGCGGCACCCCCGCGCTTATCAGCAAGGACGACAGCTATACCAATCATATCCATGCCGATGATCTGGCGCGTCTGGCGTGGGCGGCGCTATTCCGCGGCCGCGCGCAGCGCATCTACCATGCGGTGGATGCGCATCCGCTCAAAATGGGCGACTGGTTCGACAGCTGTGCCGATGCATTCGATTTGCCGCGGCCACCCCGCGTGAATCGAGTTGAAGCGGAAAAGGTGCTGTCGGAGGCCTTGCTGTCATTTTTGCGCGAGTCGCGCCAACTGTCGAATACACGGGCGACGAACGAGTTGAGACTGAAATACCGTTACCCGACATCGGACGATTGCCTGCGCGAAATCAAACAGGCGCGTGGGCAGATGAAGCTTTTTTAAGCATGCTTATCGCAGCAAATCGTCAGGCTCGCGCTTGAACTCGCCTTCCAGAATGTCGTCATTAGCCGGGCGCAGCGGGTCTGTTTTGCGTTTGTTCCAGGTGCCCGGGATCAGCAGCAGCACCAGCGCGATGACATCGCTGATGAAGCCGGGGAACACAAGCAGGCCGCCAGCGAGGAGGATGCGGCCGCTGGCCAAAAGCGACGACATCGGGTTGACGCCTGATTGCATCGTGAACGCCATGCGTGCGCCCCAAGCGATACGCTCGAAGCGAATCAGTGTAACGCCGGCGATGGCCGCAAGCAGCAACCACAGCAGGACCCAGGCCCCGATCCTGTCGGCAACCCAAAAGATGCCGACAGCTTCCAGAACCGGAAACGACAGCATGAGTAGTACAACCCAACCAAAGCGCATGTGATGGAACCTTTGTTAGTCTTGACGAATTTACCCGATGTTGCGAGCGCTGAGAAATTGGCGCAGATCCTCATCGAAAAACGAATGGCCGCCTGTGTGAACGTTTTGGCGCCATGCCACTCCATTTACCGTTGGCAGGGCATGGTAGAAAAAGCGGTCGAGATTCCCTTGCTGATCAAGACCACCACAGTAAACTATGCGCAGATTGAAGAAGTTGTCCGTCTTCACCACCCCTACGACGTACCGGAATTGATTGCCATACCGATAACACACGGCCTGCCTTCCTACCTTGCCTGGCTGGCCTCGGAGACTGAAAAACATGAATAAATGGTTTCGTTTGTTAAGCGCACTGCCATTACTTTGGGGCGCGCTTGCACATTTTCCAGTGGCCAGCGCCCAGGAATTTATCGACCCCGAACTTGCGTTCAAGTTCTCGGCGCGTGCGCTCGATGCCAATACGCTGGAAGCGCACTGGCAGATTGCCGACGGCTATTACATGTACCGCGACAAATTCAAGTTCGAGGTTACAGGGGCTACGCTGGGCAAACCGGCCATGCCCGCAGGCAAGGTTAAAACCGACGAATATTTCGGCAAGGTTGAGGTCTACCGCAAGGATGTGCGCATCGCGTTGCCGATTCAGCGCGCGCCCGGTACGACATCCGTCACCCTGAAAACCGTTTCACAGGGTTGCGCGGATGCCGGCCTGTGTTACACCCCGCAAATGGCAAGCATCACGATCAAGCTGCCGGAGTTGATTGCTTCCGCGGTTGCCGCGCCGCCCGCTTCCTCTCTCGTGGCGCCCATTTCCACGGTCTCTGCATTGGATGGACTGCGCAGCCTGGGGGGCATGGACATGCCCAAACTGCTGCCGCCGGAAGAAGCCTTTCCGCTTGCTGCCGCGATGCCGAATGCACAAACGGTCAAATTTGATTACACCCTGACCGCCGATACCTATCTGTATCGCGACAAGCTGGGCTTCGTTGTCAAATCGCCGTCCGACGTCAAGGTAGTCAAGGTCGAGACGCCCGCGGGCGACGTCAAGGAAGACCCCACCTTTGGGCGCACCGAGGTTTACCACAAGAATTTTTCAGCAATCGTCACCCTGTCGCGTGTGCTGGCCGCCAATGAAAAACTGGTGCTGGATGCGACCTGGCAAGGCTGCAACGAAGCCGTCGGCGTGTGCTACCCGCCGCTTAAGCGCGACTTTTCGCTGACCCCGGGTGTGGGTGCTGCAGCGGCAGCTGCGACGGGCACGAGCGTTCAGGCAACTGCTGCTGAACCCACCGACGAATCCGACACATCAAGAATTGAGCGCGTGCTGAAAGACGGCAGCTTCTGGGCCGTAGTGGCGACCTTTTTTGGCCTGGGCCTGCTGCTGGCGCTGACGCCGTGCGTGTTTCCGATGATCCCGATTCTGTCGGGCATCATCGCCGGGCAAGGCAAAGAAGTCACCAAAACCACCGGTTTCCTGCTTGCGCTGGCCTATGTGCTGGGCATGGCGATTACCTATTCGCTGGCCGGCGTGGCGGCTGCGCTGTCAGGCACGCTGTTGTCGAATGCGTTGCAAAATCCGTGGGCGCTCGGGATAGGCGCGGGCATTTTTGTGGCCCTGGCCTTCTCGATGTTCGGCTTCTTTGAACTTCAATTGCCGAGCTTTATCCAGAGCAAATTTTCAGACGCCTCCAACAAGATGAAGGGCGGCAATTTTGCCGGCGTGTTTGTCATGGGCGTGCTGTCTGCCGTGATCATGGGTCCATGCGTGGCGCCGCCGCTGGCGGCTGCCCTGGCCTTCATCGCACAGACGGGAAACACCACGCTGGGCGGGGTCGCCTTGTTTGTACTGGCGCTGGGCATGGGCGTGCCCCTGCTATTGGTTGGGGTGTCGGCGGGTGCCTTGTTGCCGCGTGCCGGTGGCTGGATGAACGCTGTTAAGTACTTCTTCGGCGTGATGATGCTGGCCATTGCCATCTATCTGATTTCGCCGATCATCCCGGCCTGGATCAACATGTTGCTGTGGGCCATGCTGCTGATTGGCTCTGCGGTTTATCTGCATGCCCTCGATCCGCTTCCGCCGCATGGCTCCGGCTGGTTGCGTCTGTGGAAGGGCCTGGGTGTGGTGTTGCTGATCGGGGGCCTGGCAATCATCATCGGCATGCTGGCGGGCGGCCGCGACTTGTTGCAGCCGCTTGAAGTGTTTAAGGGTAGTGTTTTCAAGGGTGTGTCGGGTGGACAGGCTATCGCGGCCGAACAGAAAGGTTTGTCATTTGAAAAGGTCAAGGATGTCGCTGAGCTTGATGCACGCCTGGCTGCGGCCAAGGCCGATGGCAAACCCGTCATGCTCGACTTCTATGCCGACTGGTGCGTGTCGTGCAAGGAAATGGAACGTTTCACCTTCAGCGATCCCAAGGTGCAGGCACGCTTGCAGGATGCCGTGTTGCTGAAAGCGGATGTCACAGCCAATGCCGACGCAGACAAGGCGCTTCTCAAGCGCTTCAACCTGTTTGGCCCACCCGGGCTGGTTTTCTGGAATGCTGCGGGTGTGGAGTCAGGCTACAAGGTCATCGGGTTTGAAAAGGCCGAGAAGTTTTTACTCAGCATCGACTCGGCTTTGGGATCCTGATTCGGGTTTCGGTGTTGGTGGGGGCGGGGGCCCATCCAGCGGTGAACATGGGGGCGCGATAATCGGTGTCCCAGGTGCGGGCCGTTTGCTCGGGTGCAGTTTTCCAGGTAAGGGATATCGCGCGCTGATAATCTCCCGCGTCAACCGGAAGCGGTAGCCATAGCTGCCCCGCGCCTTTTTGCGTGGCCAGGTCGACGCTGCAGGTGAGTTCGAAGGTGCGCCAATCATCGGCGGGCTGGCGGGCCGAGCGGGCTGGGGCCATGGAAAAAAGCAACGGTGTTGCTGCTGTCAACCGCATAAAGTCACGCCGCATCATGAAGGGCTCCAAAACAGTTTCTCTGGGGAAACCGGGGTTGTTCAGGGTGCGCGATGGCACGGTTGTGCAGCGGGCCATTACGGCAGGCTCGCTGACAGCGTTCTGAATGTGGCAGCCCTGCCAGAGGTGGCGTGCTGAAATCAGTTGCGGCGCAAGGTCGTAATGGCGTCCAGTAATGGCGTGACGACGGGCTCAATCTTGCGTCGCATCAGCGAACCGATTGCGGTGGTTTTGAGGAAAATCGGCCGCACGGTCTCGGCATCTATCGTGGACAGTGCGTCGAGGGCCATGCAATCGGGTGCTAGTTGAGGGGCGACCGCAAGCACTGCTTCACGCGCTTCGTTGCGTGCGGTTTCGGCGGTCTGGCGTAATGGCGCACACCACTGAGCCAGGGCATTGAGCGTATGGTTGACGACTTCCTGAATTTCCGGGCGGTCGAGTATGTGGGAGAGGGTCAGGAGAAAGGTTTGTCCCTGTCCCGATAAGGCTTTTTCCAGCATTTCGCTATACGGGTTACCCGCGAGCCGAGGCACGTTGGCGAAATCCGCCCGTGCATTGCGGGGGTTGGGCAGGTTGTCAGCTTGCAATTCAAGAAATGCGGTGTAATACGAATTGCGGGTGGTGCCGCGTTTCCAGATCGACAGGCGCTCGGCATCGGTCAGCACGCCGGAGTACAGCATCACTGCGACGGTATCGAGAATGCCGACGTCGTCTTCGTGCAGGAAAGCCAGGTGTTCGACCAGAAATTCGGCCAGCGTGCGCCCCATGCTGCCCTGGCACACCACGTCGCGCATCAGCATCAGCCGCGCGTTCTCGATGGTCGGCATGCACCACCATGCGTGGCGTGCCATTTCATCGGTGAGTGCGGGCGAGTGCACCACGGCCACCACCGCCTCTTCTTCGGCGATCAATAACAGCTGCGCCAGATGCTGCGGCGACAGTCCGGACTGCGATTGCCGCGTCCAGCGTGTCAGATGCACTGGGTAGCCACCCGGGGAGCCCAGAGCGTGTCCCGAAAGCAGTTCGCGCACTTTCTTTAAATAGCGGTCGGAGCGCTCGTTGGGTTTGAGCGGAACGCTGGCTTCCCCCTGTGGCGTGAGCGCCCACAATGTCATGTTCGACTCGTCGATGCGGACGGCCTTGAGTTCGGTATTGAAAAGGACGTTGAGTCGCAGTTCGTCTTCGGGAGAGAGTTCGTCGTTCATGGATGACTGGATGAGAGGGCGGAACTACAGGATAGACACAGAGGAGGCTGAGGGTTTTCCTCTG
This sequence comes from Thiobacillus sp., assembly GCA_018780025.1. Classification (GTDB taxonomy): domain Bacteria; phylum Pseudomonadota; class Gammaproteobacteria; order Burkholderiales; family Thiobacillaceae; genus Thiobacillus. The sequence goes on along the minus strand of JADMKH010000086.1, from coordinate 6,910 downwards.
TCCCCTCTGTGTTTATAAAGTCTTGAATACGGCGCGCGCGGCTTCCACCGTGGCGTCAATGTCGGCGTCGGTGTGCGCCGCTGAAACAAAGCCTGCTTCAAACGCTGAGGGCGCAAGGGTGACGCCGTGATCGAGCATGGCGTGGAAAAAACGGTTGAATTTTTCTTTATCGCACAGCATCACTTCGGCAAAGCTTGTCGGCGGCGTGGTCGAGAAGTAGAGGCCGAACATGCCGCCGACAGAATCGGCGCAGAAGGTGACGCCCGCGTCTTTTGCTGCTGCCGACAAGCCCGCGACCAGGCGCGCGGTGTGGGCAACGAGCCGCGCGTAAAAGTCCGGTTCGCTGACGGCCTTGAGCGTGGCGAGGCCGGCGGCGACCGCAACGGGATTGCCCGACAAGGTGCCGGCCTGATACACCGGGCCCAGGGGCGCGAGTTTGTCCATGATGTCGGCGCGGCCACCGAAGGCGCCGACCGGCATGCCGCCGCCGATCACCTTGCCGAGCGTGGTGAGGTCGGGGCGGATGCCGAGCAGTTTTTGCGCGCAGCCGAGGTCGACCCGGAAGCCGGTCATCACTTCATCAAAAATCAGCAGCGCACCAGATGCATCGCACAAGCGGCGCATTGCGGCCATGAAAGCAGCGGTCGGCTTGACCAGGTTCATGTTGCCGGCAAACGGCTCGACGATGACGCAGGCGATCTCCGCGCCCAGTTCGCCAAAGGTGCGTTCCAGGCCGGCGACGTCGTTGTAATCCAGCACCAGCGTCTGTGCGGCGGTTTCGGCCGGCACGCCCGCCGAAGTGGGGTTGCCGAAGGTGAGTGCGCCGGAGCCCGCTTTCACCAGCAGGAAGTCGGCGTGGCCGTGGTAGCAGCCTTCAAACTTGATGATCTTGCTGCGCCCGGTGTAGCCGCGCGCCAGGCGAATCGCGCTCATGGTGGCTTCGGTGCCGGACGACACCAGCCGGACTTTTTCGATGCTGGGCACCAGTCGGGTAATCAGTTCGGCGATTTCCAGTTCGGCCGCTGACGGCGCGCCGAATGACAACCCCCGCTCGGCTGCGTCCTGCACTGCCTTGACCGTTCCGGGGTGGGCATGGCCGAGTATCGCCGGCCCCCACGAACCCACGTAATCAATGTATTCGCGACCGTCTGCATCCCACACCCGTGAGCCTTTTGCCCGGTCGATAAACAACGGCGTGCCACCGACGCTTTTAAATGCCCGTACCGGGGAATTCACGCCGCCGGGGATGACTTTTTGCGATTGTTCAAACAGGGTTTCATTGCGGTTCATGATTCAGATCTCATTCTTCGGGTTCGGCTTCAAACAATTGGTTCAACTCTTGCGCGGCAGCACGGATATCGGGCGCATCGAACAGGGCCGATAGCACGGCGAGGCTGTCTGCGCCGGCGTCCAGCAGTTGCGGCGCATTGGCCAGGGTGATGCCGCCAATGGCGACTATCGGAATATGAATAAGCGGCGATGCTTCGCTCAATAAAGCCACCTCCGCCCGCCCGGCTGCAGGTTTGGTCGGCGACGGAAAGAAGCTGCCGAACGCGACGTAGTCGGCGCCCGCAGATTGGGCCGCCTGTGCCAGTTCGAGGCTTTGGTAACACGACGTCCCGATCAGTTTGTTTTTGCCAAGGATAATGCGCGCTTCACGCAGGGTGCCATCGTGACGTCCCAGATGGACCCCGTCGGCGTCACATAAATCGGCCAATCGCAGGTCGTCGTTGATGATGAGGGGTACGCCAAACGGGCGGCACAGCGCGATGAGTTCACTGGCTTGCGCATGGCGGCGGGCCACATCGGCTGATTTGTCGCGGTACTGGACGGCCGCCACGCCACCTGCCAGTGCGGCTTCGACCTGCGTCAGCAACTGCGCAGTATCGGCAGTTTCGAGGGTGATGGCGTAAATGCCGCCGGGAAACTCAATCATGGTGAACGCACGTAATCAAGCGTTGCCCTCCGCCAAACCGTCCTGAGCCCAGAAAAACCGCTCGGGAATATATTGCCCCATGCCGGGGCGGAAGGCGGCTTTCAGGGTTTCGTACGTGAAATGCTGTGCTTCGCGCACCGCAGTGGAAACGTCATGCCCATAAGCCAGGTTGGCCGCGATGGCCGAGGCCAGTGTGCAGCCCGAGCCGTGATAGCTGCCAAGCAGGCGATCCCAGGCATCGGTTTGCACATGGCCGTTGGCGTCGTACAGGCTGTTCAGCACGCGCGGCGTGGTTTCGTGCGTCCCGGTGATGAGCACATATTCACAGCCCAGATCGGTCAGGTGTTTGGCGCACGCCTCGAGGTCCATTTCTTCCTCGTCCGACTCGAACAGCGCCAGCCGGCGCGCTTCGTGGCTGTTGGGGGTGAGCACGCTGGTTTGCGGTATCAGCAGGTCGCGCATTGCCGAGATCATGTCTTCGGTGGCCAGCTCGTCGCCGCGGCCCGAGGACAGGATCGGGTCGAGCACCACCGGGATGTCGGGGTAGTCGGCGAGAATTTCGGCAATGATCGCAATCGACTCGGGGCTGCCCAGCATGCCCAGCTTGAAAGCCGCGACCGGCACGTCTTCCAGCAGCATGCGCGCCTGATCCATCACCCACTCGGAATCGATTACCAGGATTTCATCCACCCCGGCGGTGTCCTGCACCGTGAGCGCCGTGATGACCGACAGCGGATGGCAGCCCAAACTGGCCAGCGTCAGCAGGTCGGCCTGGATGCCCGCGCCGCCGGTCGGGTCGGACGCGGCAAAACTGAGCACCAGCGGGGGCGTGGGTTTGGGAGAGAAAATAGGCGGCATGATGTCACTGCTTTAAAATCAAGTTCCGATTTTAGCTTGAATTACCCTTGCCCTATGCCTGAAACCCCTGAATACAAGAGCTGGATGTGCCTGATTTGCGGCTGGATTTACCATGAGGAGACCGGCGCGCCTGATGATGGAATTGCGCCCGGCACGCGCTGGGAAGATGTGCCGATCAACTGGACCTGCCCGGATTGCGGGGCACGCAAGGATGATTTTGAAATGGTCGCATTTTGAGCGCGGTCTGTTTTCGTTAGTGCCAAAGCCGGCAGTGAGACCCGCGTGCCAGCGATCGCCAATAAACCCCCCTTATTTGAAGGTGTGAAACACTGGTACATTTGTTTATTTGTTGATGGTACAATCTGCGCCGGAAGCGTTAATAAACATTAAAAATCGGGGAGACCGGAATGGTTCAGCGGTGGATTTCAACTTGTGCGTTGCTTGTTTTTTCATCAGTTTCGTGGGCGGTTTCCCCGTATATTCAAGGCGACTCTCTAGCCGGGGGCAGTGTTCAGGCCGTGGCGTCAGCGGTTGAGGCCAGGCTCAAGGATCATGGATTCAAGGTGGTCGGCAAATACTTCCCCAAAAGCCTGGCGGGTTCCGGGGTTGTTGTGGTCACGGATGACGCCATGCTGAACGAAGTGGGTTCGGTGGGGGGGTATGCTGTGCTGGGTGCCGCCATTCGGGTGGGCGTCAAGGCTGACGGCAGCGTGGCCTACACCAATCCGGACTACTGGTATCGCGCCTATTTCCGTAAATCCTTTGACAAGAAGGAAGGCGCTGTGAAGGCGCTGGAGGCACGTTTGCAGGATGCGCTCGGCGCGGGCAAGGGCCTGGGCGGCGATGAACCCGCTGGAAACCTGAGCCAATACCGTTACATGATCGGCATGGAGCGTCTGGATTCGTATAAAAACAAGCTGGCTGAATATGGCAGTTTTGCCGAAGCATTGAAGACGGTTCGTGACAATCTGGCCAAAGGCGTGGGTAAAACGGCCAGGATTTACGAAATTGTATTGCCTGATCGTAAATTGGCAGTGTTCGGTGTGTCCATGAATGATGGCGACAACAGCGATGGCGAATGGGTCAAACGTATCGATATGCAGAACCATATTGCGGGTTTGCCCTACGAGATTTACATCAACGACAGGCAGGTGGAGGCACCGCATGCCCGTTTCCGCATTGCTTTGGCCTACCCGGATGTGGGTATGGGGCAGTTCATGCGTATTTCTTCTTTGCCGGCCACCATACTGGAAACCATGAATGGTGTGGCAGGCGTTGACAGAAAAGCTGCGGGAGAAGGCTGGCAGCAATAGCCGGCTTCTCGATACGGTTGATGGGTTAAAAGGGCGTCCTTAAATGACGCCCTTTTATTTTGTCGGCAAAAAGTGTGCTTGCCCTGAGTGGGCAACGCTAAAGAAGCCGCAGTCGTTGCCGTAATGTAAACCACACAGGGGGTGGCCATTGCCGCTTGCCCAATGATCCTCGTGGAGAAGCGTGTGGATAACGAAGTACTGAAAGGCGTCAAGGTGATGGTCATCGATGACAGCAACACCATACGCCGTAGCGCCGAGATTTTTCTGAACCAGGCTGGCTGTGAAGTCATTCTGGCACAGGACGGTTTCGATGCGCTGTCCAAAATTACCGACCACGATCCGGATGTGGTGTTTGTCGACATCATGATGCCGCGACTCGATGGTTATCAGACCTGTTCGCTGATCAAGCGCAACGCCAAATACCGGGCTACGCCCGTGATCATGCTGTCATCCAAGGACGGCCTGTTTGATCGCGCACGCGGCCGCATGGTGGGATCAGACGAGTATTTGACCAAGCCTTTTACCAAAGACACGCTACTGACGGCGGTGCGAGAGCATGCCTGTTCAGGGGCATTGCCCGTTTCCAAAGGAGTATAAATTATGGCGATCAGCCGCATTCTGGTTGTAGATGATTCCCCCACCGAGCGCTTTTTTCTGTCGGAGTTACTTGTTAAAAACGGCTATCTGGTCAGCATGGCCGAAAGCGGTGAGGAGGCGATCGCCCAGGCGAAACAAACGCTGCCCGACTTGATCGTGATGGATGTCGTGATGCCCGGGATGAATGGCTATCAGGCTACAAGGATGATCACCAAGGAAGATGCGACCAAGCACATCCCCGTCATTATGTGCACCACCAAAGGCCAGGAAACGGACAAGGTGTGGGGGATGCGTCAGGGGGCCAAGGCTTATCTGGTCAAGCCGGTGAAACCGGAAGACCTGCTGTCGCAGATCAAGGCGCTAGGCTGAGCGGACACGTATGGCCAAGAAATTCAATCTACGCGAATTTCAGACCACGCTATCGCAGAAACTGCAGGCGGCGGCGAGTCGCGACAATACCGGATCCCGCCTGGGTTTTCGGGTGGGCGACGTGAATTGGCTGGTAAGCCTCGCTGATACCGAAGAAGTGATTCCCGTACCGCCCATCGTCCAGATGCCGGGCGCCCGGCGGTGGTTTCGCGGCGTGGTCAACATTCGCGGCAACCTGTTTGCAGTGAGCGATTTTGCGGACTTCATGGGCCAGGGCGTGACAAAAGATCATGCTGACTGCCGGCTCCTGATTCCTCATCACGACTTTGGCGTGAATGCCGCTTTGCTGGTGCGTGGCACGCTGGGGTTGAAAAACATCAACCATTTCGAGGAGCGCACCGTACCCGCTGCGCACCCATGGATTGCCCGCCAATACGCTGACGACTTGGGAGCCGACTGGTGTGACATGGATTTTGGGCAATTGCTGGGCAATGCGGAATTTCTCAAGGTTGAGGCTCAGCTCGGTAATTGACCGAACATTAAATACGGAGCGCGTTGGCGCTGAAAATTGGAGGGATTGGAGCAATGAATATGGCAATAACAATGAACGGACTTAAGGGCCTGGCTGGCCGCATGACCGAAAAGGTCACAGGCAAAAAAGGCAGCGAGCACACGACGCTGATTATGCAGACGGTGCGCAAGCTGGCCGACACGGAGCCCGGCCAAGCCCCTTTGATTGGCAGTTTGCCGGTAGAGAAACAATACCTCTACGCAGGCGGCACGCTCATTGTTTCCCTGTTGCTGGCGGCCGGTTTCACCATTTACAGCCTGGTCCAGCTCGACAACCGGACTCAGTACGAAGTCAAGTCGGGCGAATTGAAAGTGCTGTCGCAGCGACTTCCTCTGACGGCACAACAATCCGTTCTGGGTAACGCTGCCGCTTTCAAAAAACTGGCTGAAGGCAAGTCGGTTTTCGAAAAGACCCTGGCGGGTTTGATCGAAGGCGATGATCAGGTCCCTGCCTCCGGGGGCTCGGCAAGCGCTACGCTGGAAAAAATCGGCGAACAGTGGAAAAAGTTCAATCCGCAGGTTGTGCAGATTCTGTCGCAGCAAAAAAACCTGGTGGCGTTGAATGAAAGCATCAAGAGCATTAACGCGCTGAGTACCGATTTGCAGGAAGTTGCCGAGCAACTGGCCAGCCAGCTGGCCGACTCCGGCGCCAGTGTGCGGGAGGTGTCGCGTGCCAACCACCTGGTGATGCTAAGCCAGCGCCTGCCTAAAAACGCCAACCTGCTGCTGTCGGCTGACCTGATTGACCCCGAAGTGGTGCTGCAACTCGAAAAAGACACCACCTCGTTCCGCGATACGGTGCAGACACTGATGAGTGGCACGGCGATCAAAAACAAGGACAGCATGCTGACCCTCGAAGATCTGGGTGCCAACATGGGCGATATGGTGGAAGCGGTGGGCGCGGTGCTTGCCAACACGCAGCCGCTGCTGCAATCGAAACTGGCGGCGAACAACTTGTTCGTGGGTAGTGATGCATTGCTGGCGGATACGGACCAGCTGTCGCAGGATTATCGTGGCGTCGGCGGCCTCGGCTACCTGTTGGCGGCCTTGTTTGGTCTGTTGGCGCTGGCATCGTTGGTGTTGCTGGGTTTGGTCAACATTAATGAAACCAAATCCCGTGCGCGCAAGAGTGAAGAAGAGAACAACCGCAACCAGGAGGCGATTCTGCGCCTGATGGATGAACTGGGGGAACTGGCAGAGGGCAACCTCACCATCAACGCCAGCGTGACCGAGGACATCACCGGTGCGGTGGCCGACTCGATCAACT
>JADMKH010000152.1:14631-22345 GCA_018780025.1 Thiobacillus sp. | reverse complement strand
GCGGCGGCACCACCGAAGTCGGCGTGATCTCGCTCGGCGGCGTGGTCTACGCCAATTCGGTGCGGGTCGGTGGCGACCGCATGGACGAGGCCATCATCAGTTACATCCGCCGCAACTACGGCATGCTGATTGGCGAGGCGACCGCGGAGCGCATCAAGAAACATATGGGTTCGGCTTTTCCGGGCGCAGAAGTGCTGGAAATGGAAATCAAGGGTCGCAGCCTGGCGGAAGGGGTGCCGCGCAGCTTCAACGTCTCCAGCAACGAAATTCTGGAAGCCCTGACCGAACCCCTGAATGCGATCGTGAGCGCAGTGAAGCAGGCGCTGGAACAAACCCCGCCCGAATTGGGCTCGGACATCGCTGAAAAAGGCATGGTGCTGACCGGCGGCGGCGCGCTGTTGCGCGACCTGGATCGTCTGCTCATGGAAGAAACCGGTTTGCCGGTCATCGTCGCTGACGATCCGTTGACCTGCGTGGTGCGTGGATCGGGCATGGCGCTTGAGAACATGGATAAGCTGGCGACGGTATTCACCAACGAGTGAATAGCGTTGTGTGCGGCATCATGGAGCGTCACTGATGGCTGCGCCGGATCAGCTCATGTTCGCCCGTCGGCTGGGTCCGGCCGGCCGCCTGTTTATCTGGTTGCTGATCGGCGTGGCTTGTGTGGTCGCGGATGCCCGGTATCACGCCCTCGAAGGGTTGCGCAGCGGGTTTTCTGTGTTGACGCAACCGATGCGCGTGGCCATGCGCGCGCCCAGCGACGTGGCTTCGGAACTCGGCGGGTTCTTTGTTCGGCACCGGCAATTGCAGCAGGAGCGCGATGCCTTGCTGGCTGAACGGGCACAGCAGTCGGTTAGCGTAAACCTTGCCCGGGAACTGGCGCGCGAAAATGCCGAGCTTCGCGTTCTGCTTCAGTTGCAAACCCGGCCGGGTCTGCAGGCAGTGCGTGCCGCGATGTTGTACAAGGGGTATGACTGGTTTGCCCAGCGCATCACGCTGGATCAGGGCGCAGGGTCGGGCCTGCGCGGCGGCTTGCCGGTGCTGGATGCGCGAGGCTTGATGGGGCAGGTGAGCCGGGTCTATCCCGGGTCGAGTGAAGTCACCCTGGTCAGCAGCCCGCAACAGTTGACTCCCGTTTTCGTGGAACGCACCGGTCAGCGCGGGTTGGCTGCAGGCAGCGGCCAGGGGCGCCTGGAGTTGCGTTACATGCCGGCACAAACGGATATCCGGCCAGGCGACCGCCTCCTGACATCGGGTATAGACCGGGTCTATCCGGCGGGCCTTCCGGTAGCAAGCGTGACCCGGGTTTCCCGTTCGCAATCCAGTCCCTATCTGCGCGTGGAATGCTTGCCCTTGGCTGGTCTTGAGCATTCGCGCGCAGTGCTGGTTCTGATTGCCGAACCCCAGATGATGCAGCCGCCAACAACCAGGCCGCCCGTAAACGCGCCCGAGGGGGGCAAGTCATGATCAATGCCGCGCAGAAAGCAGGAAACTGGCGCCGCGTGCTCGGCACGCTGACCCTGGCGGTGTTGCTGGAACAGTTGCCGTGGGCGAGTGGCGTGCTGGCATGGCTGCCGGATTTTGTATTGGTTGGGGTGCTGTTCTGGGTGCTTCATCAGCCTGCCAAGGTGGGCTTTGGTGTGGCGTTCATGCTGGGGTTGCTGGCCGATTTCCAGAATGGTGCGGTGTTCGGCCAGCATGCCATTGCCTATGTGATCGGTGTGTATCTGGTGCTGTTCCTGCGCTTGCGCCTGCTGCAATTCGATCCTTTCCGTCAGGCGGCACAGCTCTTCCCCGTTTTGCTGGGGGTGCAGTTGATCGTGCTGCTCGTTGGCTGGCTGGCCGTGAACCCGCCTGTGGGCCTGGGGATTTTGATGCCGGTGCTGGGAAGTACCGTATTGTGGTACCTGATCGCATTGTTTGTTCGGTTATTGCACGGTAAAGGCTTGCCAGGCCACGCATGAAGCGCGCCACTCCGCTGAAAAATCTGAATTTCGAGCTGGCGTGTTTTCAGCGGCGCCTGAAAATCGGTGGGCTGTTTGTCTTTTTGTTGGCGCTGGGTCTATTGACGCGCAGCTTTTATCTGCAAGTTGTGCAGCATGAATACTATATTCAGCGCGCCGAAAGCAATCGGACTTCGCTGGTGCCCACGGCGCCCAACCGCGGTCTGATCGTTGATCGTCAGGGGCGTACGCTGGCTGAAAACTACTCGGCTTACACCGTGGAAATCACCCGCGCCGAGATGGCAAGCCTGGAGCAAACGCTGATCGAGCTGGGCAAGCTGATCGAAGTGACACCTGGTCAGCTGCGGCGCTTTCGTCGTTTGTTGAGCGAGTCCCACGAATTCGAGACCGTGCCGCTAAAAAGCAAGTTGACCGATGAGGAAGTGGCGATTCTGGCTGCCAATCACTACCGCCTGCCGGGCGTTGAAGTGAAGGCACGCTTGTTTCGCAACTATCAGGCCGGGCCGGGTATGGCGCACGTGGTGGGCTTTATCGGGCGCATCAATGACCGTGACCTGAAAACCCTGCGCGAGAATGGCCGCGAGCAGAATTACAAGGGCAGCGTTCATATCGGCAAGACCGGACTGGAGCAGCATTACGAGGCCCTGCTGCATGGCCGCACCGGTTTCGATCAAATGGAGACCGACGCCAGCGGACGCGCGGTCCGCATGTTGTCGCGTATTCCGCCGGTGCCGGGCAAGGATTTGCGGCTGCATCTTGATCTGGAACTGCAGGCCGTGGCCGAACATGCCTTTGGCAATTATCTGGGTGGCCTGGTGGCGCTGGATCCTCGCACCGGTGGCGTGCTGGCACTGGTCAGCAAACCCGGGTTTGACCCCAACCTGTTTGTCGATGGTATCGATCCTGAAACCTGGAAGTCGCTTAACGAGTCACCTGACCGTCCGATGGTCAACCGGGCGTTGCGTGGCATTTATCCTCCAGGCTCGACCATCAAGCCGTTCATGGCGATGGCGGGGCTGGAACTCGGTCTGCGCAAACCCGGCGATACGATCGCAGACCCTGGATTTTTCAGCTTGCCCAACAGTAGCCACCAGTTTCGGGACTGGAAAAAAGGTGGCCATGGGATGGTTGACTTGAGGCGGTCCATTGCGCAGTCGTGTGACGTTTATTATTACAGGCTCGCCGTGGATATGGGCATCGACCGCATGCACGACTATCTGGCGAAATTCGGTTTCGGTGAAAAAACCGGGATTGATCTGGAAGGCGAATCGGCGGGCTTGCTTCCTTCGCGAGAATGGAAAAAACGTCGCTGGAATAAAGTCTGGTATCCCGGCGAAACGGTGATTGCCGGAATTGGCCAGGGGTACCACCTCAGCACCCCCTTACAGCTGGCCGTGGCGACTGCCATGCTCGCCAATGGCGGCACGCGCATCGAGCCGCGCCTGGTCGAGGCGGTGCGCGATCCCGTCACGCACGTTTGGCAGCCTCAGGCCAAGGCAGCGCAGCAAACCGCTACATTCGATCCGGCCAATATGGCCGTGGTGCGTGAAGGCATGATGGATGTCATGCGGCCAGGGGGCACTGCGGCGGCGGCAGCGGCCGGAGCGCGTTACACCTTCGCCGGAAAAACCGGCACGGCACAAGTGGTCGGTATCAAGCAGGGCGCCCGTTACGATGCGGGCCAACTGTCCAGAAAAAACCGTGATCATGCGTTGTTCATGGCCTTTGCTCCCGTAGAGAACCCCCGCATTGTGATTGCCGTGATAGTCGAAAATGGGGAGCATGGCAGCTCGACCGCAGCGCCGATTGCCCGCGCAGTCTTTGATTATTATTTGACCGGGAAACGACCGGGTACGATGAAACTGGAAGCGAACGATGCCACGGAATAGCCACTGGATTTTGCGCCGTCTGAGCCATGTCGACGGCATCCTGTTGGCCCTGGTTGTCATGCTGCTGGGCATCAGCCTGGCGGTGGTGGTGAGTGCTTCGGGGCAAAGCCCGGGACGCATCAGCGGCCACCTGATCAACATGGGCCTGGCATTGGCGGTCATGGTGGTGATGGCCAATGTGCCGCCGCATCTGCTGTCCAAGGTCGGGCCGCCGTTATACGTGGCGGGCGTGGTGCTGCTGATCGGGGTGGCCTTGTTTGGCGAAATCCGCAATGGCTCCCGGCGCTGGCTGAATCTGGGTGTCATGGCATTCCAGCCCTCTGAATTGCTGAAACTGGCGCTGCCCTTGATGCTGGCCTGGTATTTCCAGCGCAACGAAACGGTGTTGCGCGCCAAACACTACGTGTTCGGCGGCGTGCTGCTGCTGGTGCCGTTTTTGCTGATTTTGCGTCAACCCGATCTGGGTACGGCGATGATGATCGGCGCCTCGGGCTTTTACCTGCTGTTTTTCGCGGGCCTGCCGTGGAAGGTGATCCTCGGCGGCGGCGTGATAAGCGCGGCCAGTTTGCCGCTGGTGTGGGGATTGATGCACGACTATCAGCAGCGTCGTGTGCTGACCCTGCTTGATCCTTCGGCCGACCCGCTGGGAGACGGTTATCACATCATCCAGTCGACCATTGCGATTGGCTCCGGCGGACTGTTCGGCAAAGGCTGGATGCAGGGCACGCAAAGCCAGCTCGATTTCATTCCCGAGCGCACCACTGACTTTATTTTTGCGGTGTTTGGCGAAGAGTTTGGCTATCTGGGCACGATCCTGCTGGTTGCGCTGTATCTGGCCATTGTGGTGCGCGGCCTGACTATCGCTGCGCATGCGCCGACTTTGTTTGGCCGGTTGATGGCAGCTACCCTGAGTCTGAATTTGTTCACCTACGCGTTCGTCAATATGGGCATGGTGTCGGGCATTCTGCCCGTGGTTGGCGTGCCGTTGCCACTCATGAGTTACGGCGGTACAGCACTCGTTACCCTGCTGCTGGGGGTGGGCATATTGATGAGCGTGGCCACGCATCGCCAACTCAATAAATCGTGACGGGCTAGAATGACGTGATGAAAACAATCCTGATTATGGGGGCGGCTGCCGCTACCCTGGCGCTGGCAGGTTGCGGCAGTGGTCCTTCGGCTCAAGTAAAACCGTCGCCTTCAACCGTGACAGCTAAAGGCGGTGGCTATTATCTCGATGACGGTCCCGAAGCCAACCCGCCGCCGAATCTCGGCACCATCCCCGATGCCGTGCCGCGCGATGAACCCATGCACCGCTTTGCCAACCGCACTTATGTCGTCCTGGGGAACACCTATACTCCGCAGACCGAACGCCGCGCTTACCGTGAAGAGGGTCTGGCCTCGTGGTACGGCCGCCGGTTTCACGGCAAAAAAACGTCTTCCGGTGAGCCGTATGACATGTATGCCATGACGGCCGCGCATCCTACTTTACCGATTCCCAGCTATGCACGGGTCACCTCGCTGGTTAATGGCCGCTCGGTGGTGGTGCGGATCAATGATCGCGGGCCGTTTCACAGCAAGCGCCTGATCGATTTGTCGTATACCGCCGCGCACAAGCTGGGTTATCTGAGACAGGGCCACGCGCGGGTGCGGGTGGAAAGCATCGATCCGGATGCCAAAAGGATTCAGGATGAGGCCTCCGTCGATGGCTTGTATCTGCAAGTGGGGGCCTTTGGTCAGCACGAGAACGCGCAAAAGTTGCTGGAGCGGATCAAGCGCGAGTTGGGGCTGGATGACGCACGTATTCAGGTTGTACTGATCGGTACGCTGCATCGGGTGCAGATCGGCCCTTATGCCAGCGAAGACGCTGCGCGTGCGGATCGCGCACAAATGCGGGAACGTCTCGACCTCAAGGCGGTCTTGGTCAGACGTGAAAGACGGGAACAATCATGAGAATTATCTGGTTTTTTGTTGCAATGATGGCTTCGGTTTCCGCCTGGGCCGAGCCCATCGGCATCACATCGCGCGCCTGGGTGTTGATCGATCAGGCCAGCGGACGCGAACTGGCCGCCCATCAGGCCGATCTGCCGCTGGCGCCAGCTTCGCTGACGCAGTTGATGACGGCTTATGTGCTGCTGGACGATATCAAGAAAAACAAATTAAGTCTGGGCGAAATGGTGACCGTGCCGGAGGCCGCCACGCAGGCCGATGGCGCGCGCGTATTCCTCAAGGCGGGTGATCAGGTCAGCGTTGATACCCTGCTGCAGGCCATGTTGTTGCAGTCAGCCAGCGACGCGACCTTGGCGCTGGCGATGGCATCCGATGGCAACGAGGCTGCATTTGTCGGACGGATGAACAGCATGGCCAAACGATTGGGCATGCATAAAACCCATTTCATGAATGCCACCGGCCTGACCGAGCCAGGCCATGAATCGAGCGCGCGCGACATGGCGTTGCTCGGACGTGCGTTGGTGCGCGACTTTCCCAGCCGCCAGACATTCTTTAATCAAAAAGAGCTCGCCATAAAAGGCATCACCTATTACAACGGCAATCGCCTGTTGTGGCGCGACAGCACCGTCACAGGTCTGAAAGTGGGCCGCACCGTGCAGGCGGGGTATTGCATGGCGGCGGCGGGCCAGCGCGGCAACCAGCGGCGGATTGCCGTGGTGCTCGGTGCGCGCTCGGATGCACAGCGCACCCAGGAAGCCCTCAAGTTGCTGAACTATGGTTTCGAAAACTTCGAAAGTATGCGGCTTTACCGGGCGCAGCAGCCGGTCAAGGTGGCCGCGCTCTATCGCGGCGCGCGCGCATCGGTGAGCATGGGCTTCGAGCAGGATTTTTATTTGCTGACCCCGCGCGGCAGTTCCAGCCGGGTCAAGGCCGAAGTCATCTCCGAACAGCCTATCGTTGCCCCCATCAATCGGGGGCAACGTATGGGCACCCTGAGTTTGACGCTCGATGGAAAATCGCTGGGTAATTTCCCCCTGCTTGCCCTGCATGATGTCGGTGTGGCCGGCATCCTGGGACGTGGCTGGGATTCAATTCGACTCTTCTTCGGACAGTGAGCCTATACCTCAACGGCGCGTTCATGCCGCTCGCCGAGGCCAGGATATCGGTGCTTGACCGGGGTTTTATCTTCGGGGACGGCGTGTATGAAATGGTGCCGGTGTATTCACGGCAGCCCTTTCGTCTGGATAGCCATCTGCATCGCTTGCAAACCAGCCTTGACGGCATCCGTCTGGCCAATCCGCATGGGCTGGATGCGTGGCGCGAACTGATTGTACGGTTGATTGCCGGGCAGGATTTTGCCGATCAGTCGGTCTATATTCAGGTCACACGGGGTACGCCGGGGGCGGCGCAGTTGCCGCGCGATCAGGCTTTTCCTGCGGGCGTGCCACCGACGGTCTTCATGTTTGCCCAGCCGTTGGTAACGGCCTCGGACGCGCAAAAAAAAGCGGGCGTGTGTGCCATTACTGCTGTCGACAACCGCTGGCAGCATTGCAACATCAAGGCCATTTCGTTGTTGGCCAATATCCTGCTGCGGCAGCAGGCGGCAGATGTGGACTGTGCCGAAACCGTGATGTTGCGCGATGGCTTTTTAACCGAAGGCAGTGCGAGCAATATTTTCGTGGTGAAGAACGGTGTCCTGCTGGCGCCGCCGCCATCGAACCTGATGTTGACGGGCGTGACCTATGATGTGGTGCTGGAACTCGCTGCGGCACATGGCATTCCGCACGCGGTGCGCGCGATCAGCGAAGCCGAGGTGCGCAGCGCCGACGAGTTGTGGATGACTTCGTCCACCAGGGAAATCATGGCCATCGTGAAACTCGACGGTGTGGCCGTGGGCGCCGGGGTGCCGGGGCC
>JADMKH010000152.1:0-14621 GCA_018780025.1 Thiobacillus sp. | reverse complement strand
GACACCTTGTATCAAACATTCAAACACCAGGTGATGCGCGCATGAGCGAAGAAGAGACCCTGCTGACGTTCCCCACCGACTTTCCCGTCAAGATCATGGGCGAACGGCGCGACGATTTCGCGCAAACCATGGTGGAGCTGGTGCAGCGCCATGCGCCGGATTTCAGGGCCGACACGGTCGAAATGCGCGCCTCCAGCGGCGGCAACTATCTTTCGGTGACCTGTGTGGTGCGCGCGACCTCCAAGGCCCAGCTCGATGCGCTGTACCGCGATATTACGTCCCATCCATGGGTCAAGATGGCGCTGTGAGTGCCAGGGGTCAGGATTCAGGGGTCAGGATTCAGGGGGCGGAGGCGGTCGTTCGCAGCCTGGGCCGGGTCGAATACGAACCGACCTGGCGGGCGATGCAGGCTTTCACTGCACAACGGTCGCCCGATACCCCGGATGAAATCTGGCTGCTGGAACATCCGCCGGTCTACACCCAGGGCCAGGCCGGCAAACCCGAGCATCTGATCGCGGCTACCGATATCCCCGTTATTCCCATCGACCGCGGCGGCCAGATCACCTACCACGGCCCCGGTCAGGTCGTGGCCTATGTGCTGGTCGATCTGCGGCGGCGCGGTTACGGCATCCGCGAACTGGTAACGCGCATGGAACAGGCGGTGATTGATCTGCTGGCCGCACAGGGTGTGGCTGCTGCCCGACTGGACGGCGCGCCGGGCGTGTATGTGGACGGCGCGAAGATCGCCGCGCTGGGCTTGCGCGTCAAGCGCGGCTGCACCTATCACGGCCTCGCGCTGAATGTGGACATGGATCTGCATCCCTTCGCGGCCATCAATCCCTGCGGCTATGCTGGAATGCGGGTCACCCAATGTCGCGACCTCGGCATCCGGGAAACCGCGCAGGCACAGGGGCGGACGCTGATAAGCGGGCTTCTGGAGTCGATCTATTCTTGACTGATTTAGTCAGATATTAGTATTCTTGCACCTTCTAATGGAGTTATTCATGAGCACCGACACCCTGCCGTCCGACCCCAAGCTCCTGATGCGGTCGATCATCCAGCGCATTGCCACCGGTCCAGACTTGTCCAAGAACATCAGTCGCACTGAAGCGCATCTGGGCACCCAGGCGATTATCGAAAATGCCATTGACCCGATCCAGGTCGGCATTTTCTTTATTGCCCTGCGCATGAAGCGCGAAACGCAGGATGAAAACCGCGGGGTGCTGGATGCCGTGCTCGAAACCACCTGGCGGGTTGCGGCCGAGGTCGACGAAGTGGTCGATATCGGCGATCCCTATGACGGTTATACGCGCTGTCTGCCGGCCGCCCCCTTCCTCGGCCCGTTGCTGGCCGAGCTCGGGGTGCACGTGGTCAATCACGGTCTCGACAAGGTCGGTCCCAAATATGGCGTGACCGCGCGCCATGTGCTGGAAGCGGCCGGCGTGCCGGTGAATTTGTCACCTGCCGAAGCGGCTGCCCGCTTGAGCGACCCTGCATTGGGCTGGTCCTACGTCGATCAGGCCCAGTCCAACCCGGGCATGCACAAGCTGATTCCCCTGCGCTCGCAAATGATCAAGCGCCAGGTGCTGACCACGGTGGAAGTGCTGTCCAAACCCATCACCGGCAAGCTGAAAACCCATTTCGTCACCGGCTATGTGCACAAGCCCTATCCGCCGGTGTATGCCGATCTCGCGCGCGAAGCCGGGTTCGACACCGCCTGTATCGTGCGTGGCGTCGAGGGCGGGGTGATTCCGTCACTGCGCCAGACCGGCAAGTATTTCCACTATCACGACAAGGGCGCTGAAATCGAGGCGACGGTTGATCCGGTCGCGCTCGGCATCAGCCAGCCGGTGCGCGCGGTGCCGCTGCCCGGCAGCGTGGCGACCGAAGAAGGCGCGGACGAAATCGTCGCCGCCATCGATGTCAAAGCCACGGCGCATGCAGCGGCCGAAGCCGGCATTCTGGCGCTGAAAGGCGACCCGGGCGCCACCTACGACTCGCTGGTGCTGGCGGGCTCGATCATCCTGCATCATGTGGGCCGTGCCGCGAGCGTCGCCGAGGCCGCCATGCAAATCCGTGCCGTGCTGGATTCCGGCAAGGCTGTCGCGCGGGTGCGTTGAACATGAGCGAATTCGTAGCCATTGCCGCTGCCGACGAACTCAAGCCGGCCGAGATGAAGCGTATCGTCGTCGAGGGCAAACGCCTGCTGCTGTGCAACGCCAGCGGCACGCATTATGTGGTCGATGAAATGTGCAGCCACGAGGATTACTCGCTGTATCTCGGCTGCATCAAGGAAAACAGGATCAAGTGCTCGCTGCACGGCAGCTACTTCGATCTCGTCACCGGTCAGCCCACCTGCGACCCGGCCGACGAGCCCATCAAGACCTATCCGGTGAAAATCGAAGCCGGGCAGGTGTGGGTCAAGGCTTAGGATTCAGGATTCAGGGAATGTGCGGCCGCATGCCGCGAAAATAAAAGGCTCTTTCACTGTTATGTGTTGACCACATTGCCGTAGGTCGGGAACACTTTCCCGACGCAACGGGCGGGGGTGTGCGGGGATGTCGGGAAAGTCTTCCCGACCTACGGATAGCGTGTGATTCCAGGGCGTTTGCCAAGGAACAACACATAACGATGAGAGAGCCAATAAATCCCTGACCCCTGACCCCTGACCCCTATTTACCCAGCTGTTCCCGGATTGCCCGAACCATGTAGGGGTGATCGAACTCACGGCCGCCAATGGCACTCGCCACCACGCGTCCTTTCCTGTCGATCAGGAAGGTGGTCGGCAAGCCGGCTATTTTCCAGGCCTGCAGGGTTTGACTGCGGCTATCGAGCAGAATGGGAAAGCTCAGGCTGGTATCGAGCTGGCTGGTGAACAGCTCAATGTCATTGACGCTTTCGCCCACATTGACCGCCAGTACGGTGAACGCCTCGCCTTTCAATTGCTGCGTTAAATGTTCCATCGAGGGCATTTCGCGCCGGCAAGGCGGACACCAGGTCGCCCAGAAATTGATTAGCACCACGCGTCCCTTGAATTGGGACAGGTCGTGTGCAGCGCCATGCATGTCGTTCAGCTTTAATGCCGGGGCAGGCTTGGGCGAGCGCTTTGTCAGGCTGTGGGACAAGGGCGGCAGATCTACGGCCACAACTGCGGCAGGCAAGCCGAACAGGAGGCCCAGCATGACAACCTGTCCCGCCCAGCGTTTCAATTTATTCATTGCTGCACCTCACCTCTTCAATCAGGCCTGAACGGGTTTTGCCGTTGGCGCGCCAGACGAACCGCAGGTCGAACGGTTGGTCGCGTGGCACGTTGTAAGTGGTCATCCCCTGATTCCAGTCGCCCGGCGCAAAGGTTTGCGTGGCGGGGATTTGTGCCCAGGTGAACGCAATGCGTGCCGACTCGTTCTCGCCCAGCTTTTTCCAGATCCGGTCCCACCCGGTTTTGCTGCGGATAGCCTGTGGCGGCTGACCGGATATCGCATAGCGCCAGTCTGACAAACGATGCTGGATAGGGGTGTCGCCGACATTGCGTACCACTGTCATAAATACGCATTCGGCGACGTAGCGTTCCACCGCCGCCGCAGTAAAGCCACGGGCGAGATAGAAGGCACGTGCCTGGTTGGGGCTGATCTGGGTCAGCCGAACCTGAATGCCTGCGTGCTCGGTTTGCCAGCTGCGCAGACCCGTGTCCGGATCCACGCCGGGTTCCGCAGCACTGACCGTGGCCCCCCACAAAGCCAGCAGGGTTAGGGATCGCAATCGCATAGGCTAAAATCCGGGTTCAATGTTGTTCCGAGTCCATTATGGCAGACCCTATTCAGCACAAGGGCGCAGCGAAAACTGCGCGCATTCCGATCAAGATCGTGCCGCAGCCGCGCATGCGCCTGCCGTCGTGGATCCGCGCCAAATCCCCCAACGTGCCCAACGTGGCGCGGCTGAAAGGTATTTTGCGCGAGGCGAAGCTGCACACGGTGTGCGAAGAGGCTTCGTGCCCCAACCTGGGCGAATGCTTCGGTCATGGCACCGCCACCTTCATGATCCTGGGCGACCTGTGCACGCGGCGCTGCCCGTTCTGCGATGTCGGCCACGGCACCCCACTGCCGCCGGACGCCGACGAGCCGCGCCATCTGGCCGATACCATCGCGCTGATGGGATTGAAATATGTGGTGATTACCAGTGTCGACCGCGATGATTTGCGTGACGGTGGCGCCGACCATTTCGCGCAGTGCATCGCGGCAGTGCGCGAGGCCTCGCCGGCCACTCGCATCGAAATCCTGACCCCGGATTTTCGCGGTCGTCTCGACAAGGCGCTGGAGAAACTGGGTGTCGCCCCCCCCGATGTCATGAATCACAATCTGGAAACCGTGCCGCGCCTGTACAAGGCGGCGCGTCCCGGCGCCGACTACGCACATTCGCTGAAGCTGCTGCAGGATTTCAAGCTGCGCCACCCCGAACTCCCCACCAAGTCCGGCCTGATGCTGGGCTTGGGCGAAGAGGACGACGAAATTTTGCAGGTGATGCGCGACCTGCGCGCGCACGACGTCGACATGCTGACGCTCGGCCAGTATCTGCAACCCTCGCAGCATCACCTGCCGGTGTTGCGCTTCGTGACGCCCGAACGCTTCGCACAGTTCGAGCAGGAAGCGCTGGCGATGGGTTTCAAGCACGCGGCCTGCGGCCCGATGGTGCGCTCGAGCTATCACGCCGACCAGCAGGCGGCGGGTGTGTGATTATTCCTGTCTGATTATTTCAGGAGTCGGCGCCGCGTCAGTGCCAAGGCAATGACGTAACCGAGGCTGCCGTAAACCAGCAGCGCGGCGACGTGCAGCGCGATGTTGTCGGGCACGATGCCGACCACCAGCGGACGCGCCAGGTCGATGGCGTGGGTGAGCGGTAGCCAGGCCGACACGGCCTGCACCGGCAACGGCAACTGCGATACCGGGAAGAACACGCCGCACAGCAGCACCATCGGCGTGATCACCAGCGTGAAGTAATAGAGGAAGAAGTCATAGCTGGGCGACACTGCATTCATCACCAGTCCCATGCCGCCGAAGCAGAAACCGACCAGCGCCACCACCGGGATGATCCATAGCGTCATCCAGAAGCTGCCGTACAGCCCCAGCCCCCAGATTACCGCCAGAATCGCCAGCCCCGAGAGCAGGCTCTTGGATACCGCCCAGGTGAGTTCGCCCAGCATCACATCATCGAGCGTCAGCGGCGCGTTCATGATGGCATCCCAGGTGCGCTGCACGTGCATGCGCGAAAAGCTCGAATACAGCACCTCGAAGGTGGCGGCGTTCATGGTGCTGTAGGCCACCGTGCCGGCAGCGAGGAAGGTGAGATAGGGCATGCCGCCGACATCCGGCAGCAGGCTGCCGAGGCCGTAGCCGAGGCCGAGCATATACAGCATCGGGTCGGCCAGGTTGCCGAGGATGGCCGGAATGGCGAGCTTTTTCCACACCAGATAGTTGCGGTGCCAAACCGGGATAAAGCGCCATGACAATTGGGGCAGACGGAGAAGCTTAATCACGTAAATCGCGCCCGGTGAGTTTGAGAAAAACGTCTTCGAGGCTGGACGGCCGATGCAGGTAGCGCAGCGTCGGGGCGAGCTTCAGGGCGTCGATCACCGTGTCGGCGTTGTCGAGGTAGCAGAACAGCGTTTCGCCGACGGTTTCGAAGCGTTGACACAGGCTGGCCGCATGATGGCGCGTCCAGTCGGCCAGTCCTTCGCCGAACACTTCGACCACGACGGGTTCGATATGCGACTCGATCAATGCACGCGGCGCACCTTCAGCGACAAGGCAGCCATGGTCGAGGATGGCGAGGCGATCGGTCAGCCGCTCGGCTTCGTCCATGAAATGCGTGGTCAGCACGATGGTTTTGCCGTCAGCGATCAGGTGACGCAGCCCCTGCCAGATGAGATGACGCGCCTGCGGATCAAGCCCGGTGGTGGGCTCGTCGAGAAACAGGATGTCGGGGTCGTGCACCAGCGCACGCGCCAGGGTGAGCCGCCGCTTCATCCCGCCCGACAATTGCGTGATCTGCGCGTCGGCCTTGTTCGTCAATCCGGCAAATTCCAGTAAATGGGGTACCCGCGCGGCGATGGCGGATTTCTTCATGCCGAAGTAACGGCCGTAGGCAAACAGATTTTCGCGCACGCTGAAATCAGGGTCGAGGTTGTCCATCTGCGGCACCACACCGACTTTCATCCGCGCCTCGCGTGCGTGCTTCGGCACGGAAAAGCCGGCCAGTTCAATGCTGCCGCTGTCGGGTTCGATCAGGCCCAGCAACAAGCGTAGCGTGGTGGTTTTGCCGGCGCCGTTGGGACCCAGCAGACCAAAACACTCGCCACGCCGGACCGTCAGATCAAGGCCGCGCAAGACCTCGGTGTCGCCATACTTTTTGGTGAGCCCGCGCACATTCAGCATGGGCAGGCCTCCATGAATGCCTGTTTCAACTGTTTCAGCTTGCCATGAAAAAAATGTCCGGCCTGCGGGATGATTTTTTGCGTGAGATGTTGCTGTTCCGCCCACAGCTGGATGGCGGCGGGCGGGATCAATTCGTCGGCGTCGCCGTAAATGACGACGGTGTCGGTTGGCACCGGATCAAACTCGTACATGGTGACCGCTGGCGCAACCAGAATCAGCCGGCGCGCTTCAAGTTGCTGGCGCAGCCGGTGCTGCACAAAAGCGCCGAATGAAAATCCGGCCAGCACCCAGGGCAGGCCGGGGTAACTGGACTCGACGAAGCGGGCGACCGCGAGCAGATCGTCGGTTTCGCCGACGCCCGCGTCAAACACACCGTCGCTCATGCCGACGCCGCGAAAATTGGGGCGCACCGACACCCAGCCCGCCTCGTTGGCCGCCCTGGCCAGGGTGGTCACCACCTTGTTGTCCATGCTGCCGCCGTGTAGCGGGTGGGGATGGGCGACCAGCAGCAGGCCGCGGCGTTCGGTTTCGGGGTCGTCGATCACGGTTTCCAGCTTGCCTGCCGGCACCGGGATGCGCAGTTTGTAGCGCTTCACTCAGGCGGGCTTCACTTCAGCTGCAGGCGATCGACGATGCGCCCTTGCTTGAGGTGTACGTCGAAAATCTCGTCAAGGTCGGATTCATCCACATAGGTGTACCAGACGCCCTCGGGATAGACGACCAGAACCGGACCCTCATCGCAGCGGTCCAGGCAGCCGGCGCTGTTGATGCGGCATTTGCCTTTGCCGGCAAGGTTGGCGAGCTTGGACTTTTTCTTCAGGTAGTCGCGCATTTGCTGGCCGCCGGCGGCACCGCAGCATTGGGCGCCGTCGTCGCGTTGATTGGTGCAGAAAAAAACATGGTGCTTGTAATAAGGCTTAGTCATCTGAACGGTCTTGTATGGGTGGATGGGCCGAAGCTTTGAGCGCATTGCCATACGCCTGGTCGACCGGGTATTTTCGCGCATTAATGGCCAGTTTGTCGGCAGCCGCTTCGAGCAGGTCGATATCCAGAATATCGGCCAGCCGGGTCAGGTAAATCAATACGTCGGCGATTTCCTGGCGGACCGCCTCATGCTGCGCGTCGCTCAACTGGTGACTTTGTTCTGCCGTCAGCCATTGAAAGGGTTCCAGCAACTCTGACGCTTCCACGCTTAACGCCATAACCAGATTCTTGGGCGTGTGGTAGCGTTCCCAGGCGCGAGCCAGGGCAAACTCACGAATGCGCAGGCGCAGGGTGTCGAGGCTGTCGATTGCGGTGTTGGTCATGGCGGCATGATACCTTGGCGGGTGATGACTTTATGCCATGGTTGTTGGCCGGTCGTCGCGACGGCATGGCGAACCCAAGAAGTCCTTCGCGTTGCCGGGTTTCAGGGGCATTGTCTGGATTGGCCTGTGAATTGCTTGTGTATTATGGTAATCGGATCAGGTGTTTAAATCTGCTCTGGCATAATATCTGCGGATTAATTGCAACTATAAGGGAGGGTGGACATGTTTACGATCAACAAGCACATCGCACGCGCCAGCGTGGTGTTGGCAGTTGCCGCGATGGCAGGCTGCTCCAGTACGCCAACGTATCCGCCCGCCCCTGCGCAGACGGGAAGCTACGATTGGAACTATCTCGTGGGCCCGGGTGATTCGGTCAATGTGTTTGTCTGGCGCAATCCCGAAGTATCCGGCAGCTTTCCGGTGCGCCCTGATGGCAAAATGACCATGAACCTGGTCGAAGACATCCAGGCCTCGGGCAAAACGCCTACCCAGCTTGCGCGGGATATCGAAAAAACACTCTCCAAATATATTCAGGAACCCATCGTCACCGTGATCGTGGCGGGCGGGGTCGGTCCGTTTGACCAGCAGATTCGCGTGGTGGGCGAAGCCGCCAAGCCGCAGGCGCTGAACTATCGCGAAAAAATGAGTTTGATTGACCTGATGATCTCGGTGGGCGGGCTGACCGACTTTGCCGCCGGTAACAAGGCTTACATTCTTCGCACGACAGAGGGCAAGCAAGCGCGTCTGGGTGTTCGGCTGGAAGATCTGCTGAAAGGCGGCGACATTTCCGCCAACGTGGATATGCGTCCCGGCGATGTGCTGGTGGTTCCGGAAAGCCTGTTCTAAATTGACTTGCGTCATCCTGGCAGCACTTAATTGATGGAACGAACATTCGCATAGCTTATGGATCAGGTACTGCAACAAATTCTGGGGTATGCGAAAGCCACCTGGTATCGGCGCTGGTGGGGCGTGGCGGTGGCCTGGCTGGTATGCATTGTCGGCTGGACCTGGGTGATGGTGCTTCCCGACCGGTATGAGGCATCGGCACGTGTTTATGTCGATACGCAAACTTTGCTCAAGCCCTTGCTGGCCGGGCTCGCAGCCGAGCCCAACGTGGAGCAGCAGATCAAGCTGATGACCCGTCAGCTGGTGAGCCGCCCCACGCTGGAAAAGGTTGCGCGCATGACCGATCTGGATGTGAGCGCCAAAACACCGGAGCAGACCGAATCCATGCTGAACGGCTTGGCGGGCAAGATTTCGATTGCCGATGCCGGGCGTGAAAACCTGTACACCATCAGCTATCAGGATGCGAATGGCGATCTGGCCAAGAAAGTGGTGCAGTCCTTGCTGACCATTTTTGTAGAAGGCAGTCTGGGAAAAACCCGGCAGGATATTTCCAGCTCGGCGCGTTTCATTGAAGAGCAGTTGCAGCAGTATCAGCAAAAGCTCAACGATGCCGAGAGCGCGCTTACGGAATTCAAGCAGAAACATATAGGCATGATGCCGGGTCAGGGCGGTGACTATTACACCAAGCTGGCTGAAACATCAGCCCAGTTGCGGCAAGCGCAGCTGGACCAGCAAGAGGCCACTAATCGGCGCAATCAGCTCAAGCGTCAGTTGTCCGACGAGGAGCCGGAACTCACCGCTGCGGCGGCGGCGGTATCAACCCACGGCGAAGTGGATAGCCGAATTCAGGCACTGCAGCAGCAAATGGATCAGCTCCGTCTGAAATATACCGATCTGCATCCCGATATCCAGGCGACCAAACGTTTGATCGAGAAGCTGGAAGCGCAGAAGAAAATTGACCTGGCCGACCGTAAAAAAGACCCGGCCGGCTCGAAAATCCAGAACCCGGTATATCAACAACTCACCATCGCAATTGCCGAGGCGGACGCTACCGTGTCCTCGCTGGGCGCGCGCGTGGCCGAATATCAGCGCCGTTATGGCGAACTGCGCAAAGCGTCCAACTCGATCCCGCAGGTGGAGCAGGACTACACCCAGCTGATGCGCGACTATGACGTTTATCGTCAGAACTACGATGCATTATTGAAGCGTCGCGAGTCGGTCACCATGTCCGGTGAGGTTGAAAGCAAGACCGACACCGTGGATTTTCGCGTGATTGATCCGCCGTTTGTACCGAGTCAGCCCGCGTGGCCAAACCGGCCCATGCTGTTGTCTCTGGTCACGCTGGGTGGGTTGGGTGCAGGCATCGCGGTTGCTTTCCTGTTGAGCCAGCTGCGCCGCACCGTGACCGACCGCAAGGCCTTGCGCGAGTTGACCGGCTTGCCTTTGCTGGGCGCGGTTTCACGGGTGGAAACCAGTGAAACCCTTCGCCGCAAGCGTAAAGGGCTGCTGACTTATCTGGCTGCGCTGGGGAGCCTGATTGCTGCCTATGGCGCGGTGATGGTCGTGCAACTCGTGTTGTCGCGAGCAGGCTAGGAGAATTCATGAGCATTATTGAAAAAGCGGCTGGAAAAATCGGTTCCGGTATCCCGCGCACTTTGACGCAGAGCAGCAATGCCGATCCTGTTAAAGAAACCAGCCTGATTGAAGATGCGCTCGGCAAACAGCGCAACAGTCAGGCGATGCCCTTTGTCGCTACGCCCGTTGAACCGGTATTCAGTGAACCGGATGCCGAAGTAATGGAGGGCAACAGTCAGGTTCAGACGATTAACCTGGCGCGTCTGCATCGCATGGGCGTGGTGTCGCCCGATGCCGAGAAAAGCCAGATCGCCGAAGAGTTTCGCATCATCAAGCGGCCGCTGATTGCCAACGCTTTTGGGCAAGGCACTGCGCGGGTCAGGAATGGCAACCTCATCATGGTGACGAGTTCGTTGCCGGGTGAAGGCAAAAGCTTTTGCGCCATTAACCTCGCCATTTCAATGGCGATGGAAATGGATCGCACCGTGCTGCTGATCGATGCCGACGTCGCCAAACCGCGCATTCCCGAATACCTGGGCATTCATGCCGACAAGGGATTGCTTGATGTGTTGCAGGATAAAGACCTCAAGCTATCC
Organism: Thiobacillus sp.; assembly: GCA_018780025.1. Classification (GTDB taxonomy): domain Bacteria; phylum Pseudomonadota; class Gammaproteobacteria; order Burkholderiales; family Thiobacillaceae; genus Thiobacillus. The sequence goes on along the minus strand of JADMKH010000152.1, from coordinate 3,869 downwards.
GATGTGATGATCCGGACGGACATCGCCAAATTGACGGTTTTGCCGGCGGGCCGCACCTACAAGCGCGCGACCGAACTGCTCGCCAGCGCTGCGATGACCCGGTTGATTGAAGATATCGGGAACCGTTATCCGGACCGCATCATTCTGTTCGACTCCCCGCCGCTTCTGGCCACCAGCGAGTCGAGCGTGCTGGCGACCCACATGGGACAGATTGTCATGGTGGTGGAGGCCGAAAAAACCTCGCAGGATGCCGTGCGCGAAGCGCTCAGCCACATCCAGTCGTGCGAGGTGGTCAGCATGCTGTTGAACAAAACCACGCCGACTCCGGGCGCGGATTACTACTATGGTTACTATGGCAGCTACGGTAAATAAGCGCAGCCCGCGTGATGCGAACCCGTCTTCGCAGCGGCAGGCGCCGCTCGCGGGCATCGTGTCTTTTTTCATGGCGATGGCTTGCACCCTGCCCGCGTACGCTGTCGAATGGCGCTTTGCACCCAGCGTAGGCGCGTCAGCCACCTATACTGACAATGTCAATCAGAGCGCCAGCAATCCGGAAGACGCGCTGATTTTGAGTGTAACGCCAGGATTCAGCTTGCGTTCCCAAGGTTCGCGGCGTGTTCAGGCGACCGTGAATTACAGCCTTTCCGGTGTGGCGCGCTTTAGCGAGGACAACAGCACAGACCTTTTCCATAATCTCGGCGCTGTGGGCAAGGCCGAACTGATTGAGGATTTTCTGTTTCTGGATGGCACCGCCAGCATATCGCAGGCACTGCTGTCGTTGACGGGTTCGCCCGCAGACGCCACGACCAACAATGCCAACCGGGCAACGGTGGGTGTTTATTCGCTCAGTCCCTATATCCAGAAACGTTTCGGAACCTTTGCCACCGGACAGGCCCGCTATTCTACCGGCGGCGCGATTTTTGGCGACAATGCGGGATCAAATTCAGTAAGCAATGCATTCACGGCAGGCTTGAGCAGCGGTCCCCAATTCAACGATTTGAGCTGGGGGCTCAATTATTCGCTCCGCCAGTTGGATAGCGGTGCCACGGGTGGTAATTCAACCTTCGAACGTGCATCTGTCACGGCGGGGTATGCGCTCACCCGCAAGTTCCGAATTTTTGGCACCTATGGCCAGGAGCGGAATGCCTTTTTGAATGCGAGCGGCGCCGACGGTGTTTTTTACAGTGGCGGCTTTGGTTGGGCGCCCTCCCGGCGCACCAACATCGAAGCATCGATAGGCGAACGGTATTTCGGACGCACATACAGCCTCTCGGCTAACCATAAAATGCGCGCCACGAATATCCGGGTCAGTTATTCGGAAGATGTGAGCGATATTTCCCAGCAGTTTCTGCAGGATAGCGGACGCATATTCTGGGTATGCGGTGGCCAGCTCTTCGAAACATCCGATTTCAAACCGCCTTCTGTTCAGGCTGGCTGTGCGGGACCATATACTGGGACGCAGGTGGCCCTGGCTTTCAATGCGCTAGGGGTTCCACTGTCTGACTTGATTGCGGCGGGTTTTGTCGATCGGGCATTGGCCAATGGAATTTATGTGATCAAAACGTTTAACGCTGGCGTGTCGTGGTCCAGAAGCCAGCTGGGTCTGGGGTTGTCAGTATTCGATACCAAGCGCATCTATCAAAGCATTGCCGGGACGGAAGATCACACCCAGGGCGTGTCAGGTACCGTCAGTTATCGCCTGTCTCCCCACACCAGTGCAAACGGCAGCCTTTCGCTCTCCCGCAACAGCACGGTGTCCGTGATCGCTCCGCCGCGTCAAGACGATCTGGCGACGCTGAGTCTGGGAATGAACCATCGATTCGATAAAGACCTGTCGGGCGCGTTGACATACCGCTACCAGCAACGGAATTCAGACGCGCCCAATTCCGATTTCAATGAAAACAGCCTGACAGCTACCGCCAATATGCGCTTCTGACCCGCCTGAATGGCATAGCCATTGCTTCACATCGTGTGTGTAATGTCGCTGTGTCCCACCAAGATTACGGATCGCCATGTACGAAGATTATTACCGCTTTAGTGCCAAGCCGTTCCAGCTCAACCCGGACCCACGTTTCTTCTATGGGTCCAAGGGGCACAAGCGGGCGATGGCCTATCTCGACTATGGTCTGTCGCTGGGCGAAGGCTTCATTGTCATTACCGGCGAGGTGGGCGCGGGCAAGACCACCTTGATGCGCAATCTGTTTCGGCAGATGGAGACCCACAACCTGGTCGCTGCGCAACTGGTGTCGACTCAACTGGATGCCGAAGACACGCTGCGAAGCGTGGCAGCCTCATTTGGTCTGGAGCATGAGGGGCTGACCAAGTCTTCACTGTTAAAGAATCTGGAAAACTTCCTGATTGCCGCAACCCGCCAGGGCAAGCGCGCGTTACTGGTGGTGGATGAAGCGCAGAACCTGACGCCGCGTGCAGTGGAAGAGCTGCGCATGCTTTCCAACTTCCAGAACAACGAACGCTCCCTGATCCAGACCTTTTTGCTGGGGCAACCCGAGTTTCGCGGCATCCTGCAAAGTCCGGACATGCAGCAGTTGCGCCAGCGTGTTGTGGCGTCCTATCACCTGGGGCCGATCGATGCCGATGAAACCCGGGGCTATATCGAACATCGTCTGCGGACGGTCGGCTGGGATGGCACACCGGGGTTCAGCGACGAAGCGTTCTCCGCATTGCATCGCTTTACCGGAGGCATTCCGCGACGCCTCAACACCACGTGTGATCGTCTGTTGCTGTTTGGTTTTCTCGAAGAGAAGAACCACTTCGGCGAGATTGAAGTTAACGAAGTGATCGCCGACCTGAAAAGCGAAGTGGCCCATCAGGACTTCAGCGGCCCGACCGGCGTCAACAATCATGCCCCGGCGGCGGGCGTGTTGCTCAATGAAGATACGCTACGCCTGACGCTACGTGTCGAACAAATGGAGCGTTCGATCAATCGCATCCTGCCTATCGTGCGCAAGATTCTCTATACCGTGAGCGATCGCCAGACGACAGCGGATGAAGGTAACCCGTCCGGGCATCACGACGCTACGCATTAATGACTGCCATGACCCAGATATTATGTGTCGCAGGGGCGCGCCCCAATTTCATGAAAATTGCACCGGTGATGGCGGCACTGGCCGAAACCGGTATCGCCGCACAGTTGCTGCACACCGGCCAGCATTACGATGCGGCGATGAGCGACAGCTTCTTTGCCGACCTCGGCATCCCGCGACCTGACCATCATCTGGAAGTAGGCTCCGGCAGCCATGCCGTGCAGACCGCCGAGGTGATGAAACGCTTCGAACCCGTATTAGAGAGCGTGCAACCCCAGGCGGTGCTGGTGGTCGGAGATGTCAATTCCACCATCGCCTGCGCGCTGGTGGCGGCCAAACGCGGCGTGAAAGTGATCCACGTCGAAGCTGGCCTGCGCAGTTACGACCGTGGCATGCCGGAAGAAATCAATCGCGTGCTCACCGACCAGATTTCCGATCTGCTGTTCATCACCGAGAAGAGCGCGCTCGCCAACCTGCAACGCGAGGGGATCGACCCCGCCCGGGTCGAGTTTGTCGGCAACGTGATGATCGATACCCTGTACCGCAACCTCGCGCATGCAGTACCGGCCAGCCAGACGCTGGGTACGTCGCTTTCACAGTTCGCGGTGCTGACTTTGCATCGCCCGTCCAATGTTGACGATCCCGCTACGCTCACCGCGCTGCTCGATGTGGTGGGCGAAATCAACCGCAGATTGCCTGTGGTGATACCCATGCATCCGCGTACGCGTGGAAATATCGAGAAGTTTGGATTAACCGCCAAACTTGATGGCTTGCATATCCTGCCGCCCTTGGGCTATCTGGAAATGCTGGGTCTGATGCGTGACG
>JADMKH010000080.1:15720-22392 GCA_018780025.1 Thiobacillus sp. | reverse complement strand
CCAGTTCCGCCGTTACAAAATGAATGCCCGCTTTTCTGCGGGAGCGGTAGTCGTGCGCCGAAATCACCAAAAAGTTCATCTTCGTTCCTTGAGAACACAAATGTGAAGAGGAGCGCTTGGCGCTGCGCCCCGTGTCCGTGGCGATCGTATGGATAGGCGTCAGCATGTGTGTAGAACGGACGCAAGGCGACCAGTCGCACAGGCGGGAAGCCCGGATATTAAAGATACCTTTTCAATATCCTGGTTTGAGGCGCATCCTTCCCATCCTTTGGCTCGATACTCAACGGATAGGACCCCCACCAGCTTCCCGCTGCCCAATACGTCCATCCCCGCCAGATCTGCGCGTCTTTCATTTGCGCGAGCATGGCATCCAGGGCATCAAGGCACGCCTGATTCGACGGCGTGCCGAATTCGCCGAGGAAAAGCCGCTGGTCATGGGTCTTTGCCCAGCGCGTGATGTTGTCGAACATTTTCGTGAAACTGTCTGCCGGAACACACGTTTCGCCGGTGCCGGAATAATAAGGATCCGCGTATTGATGCACTTCGATCCAGGTGCGTTTCAGCGGATCCTTGAAATGAGCGAAAGCGTCCGCATTCGACACACCGCTTTTCAGCTTCTCCCATTCATGCACGCCGCTCCAGCGGCCGCCGGAAACCAGAATCAGGTTTTCTGCACCCTGTTTTCTGATGGCGTTGACCGTTTGCTGCGCCGTGCCGGCCCATTGCTCGATGGACAATTTAAAAGGTTCGTTCATCAGCCCGAATGCAGTAACGGCAGGTTCGTTGAACTTCGCGGCCAGCCGCGTCCATAAATCGACGAAGGCCTTGACCGGCACGTCTGTTGTGCCAATGGCGTTGCCTCGATAGGTCCCATAGTTGTGCACATCGAGAATCACGCACATGCCATGCGCCTTTGCCAACGCGACGGCAGATACGATATTTTCAAGTTCGGCAGAATCGAATTCGCCAAACAGCGCTGGTTGGAGACGTTCCCAGCGGAATGGCAAACGAAAGACCTTCATGCCGATCGATGCGAAGTAATCGAATTCCGCCTTGTTCGGATAGATATAGTCCTTGTATAAAACGCCAGGAAGTTTGCTTCCGTTGAACTCCGCGCCTGCCAAATTCACGCCCTTCAGTGCAATATTCGCGTCGCAATTAGCCGCTACGGCCGGGGCAACCCATACAAGCAGTCCGGCCGCCAGCCCGCCCAGTAAAAACAGGAAACGTCTGACAAGATGGGGGATATTCAGGAACATGTTGTTACTCTCCTTTTCCGATTGGCCAAGGACAGATAAATATCAACGTATTTATCGGCGATATGCTTCCAGTTATAACGTTCCGCAAAAGACCGGGCCCAGGTCCGTCTGCGGACATATGCGTGTTCGCCCTGGCTGTGTAGCGCCAGTAGCGCAGCGACCCTGCTCTCGACATCCTGCTGGTCGAGCAGCACTCCCATACCCGCTTGTTCAATCAGGTTCCGGAACGGGGCAATGTCGCTTAACACAGGGGTCAAGCCGGCACTCATGGCCTCGATCGGGGCAATGCCGAAGCCCTCGTGCCGCGACAGACAGATGAAATAGCTGGATTGCCCGATCAGGCCTGCCAGTTCATGGTCCGACGGATTCGGCGCCAGTTGAACAGATTCGACAAGCTGGTGTTTTTGCAGCAAAGCCATCAGTTCTTTCTCGGTATGGTCGTATTCCCGCCCGGCAATAATCAGCTTCCACGACGGTTGCCGGGATACCAGGCACCGGAAAAACACGATCGTTTCAAGCAGCCCTTTATTCTCCGACCAGCGGCCAAAATAGATCAGCACAGGCGTCAGCGCTTGCGCGGATGTGTCCGCATATTTTTCGACATTCACGCCATTTTCGATGACCAGCTTTTTGGGCGACTTGACGATGGCGTTGAAAATCTCCCCGTCGTTGTCGCTGGTTGCGACAACCCGGTCGTAGGCAAGCGCTGAAAGCCGGGTCGCGGTATTGAAATAAATATTCTTGAGTGTCGAGGCAAAGCGCGTGTGGAAGAAACCGCCATGCGTGGACACCACCATGGGACGCCGATGTATCGGTCGGGTCGCTGCCAGGAAATCGAAAAAGAAATCGATGCCATGCACATGGATCACATCCGCATCGCGCACATGATCGAGCACGTCCGGGCACAGGGGGTAGCGGCTGGAGCCCCGATAGGGCAAACGAATCACCGGAACGCCGTCGATCACTTCTTTGCCGACCAGGCGCCCAGCGGAATTCCGGAACAAACGGTCGAGCGTCAGGATTACCGGCAACTGGTCATGCCGTTCCATTTGCTGCTGCGCGATGTTTTGTACGACGCCTTCCATCCCCCCCACCGATGGATGGTATTGGCGCACGACATGGGCGACTTTAATGGGCATAGTTCAACTCGCGTCCGGAAATTTTATGGGGAACGGCAGCATGCGAAAGCGCAGTTTTTTTCACGTTCGGATACGTGCAACTTCCCATCAGGAACCACAATAGCCCCGCTGTTTTCAGCGCAAAGAACGATGTCCCGCTGACGGTGAGGATCAGGGAGATATACACGGCTGCGTAAGCCCGAAAACGGACGCCCCGTTCGTCCGGCATCTTCGCCATCCACAATGCCGCCCATAGCGCAATGCAAAGCAGTACGCCCCAGCGGGACAGCAGGTACGCGTAGCCCATATCCCCATACGGAATATTGAACCCCTGGGCCCCCAGTATTTTTTCAATATCGAAGCTCAACAAGGTAGTACCGGTCCAGGAAAGACGCCCCATGATGTTATCGGCGTGCCCTCCTTCGAAAAACAATCCGATCAGCACCAGCACCACGATCGAAACCAGGGGCAAGATGACGACGGCAATATTCAATCGCCCCTTCACCGCCATGCGCATGGCGATCAATGCGCTCACCACTATCAGCCCATAGCGGGAATCGCTGAGCGCGATCAGGGTGATGGCGGACAGGACGAAGAACAGCATCTGTTTATATTCCGCGCCAGGTTTGGATAGGCCCCAGGCGGCCACGATGACCGCAAAGTTGCCCAGCGACACGGGCTCCAGAAACACGGAGGAGATGCGGTGATTGCCCAGAAGCGCAGGAAAAATCGTGCGGCCGATGCCTTCCGGCCGCAATCCGTTCAGGTTGAGCACACTATCGCTAATAAAATTGGCGGCGATGGTTACCGTGCCGGTGCTGACGTAATAGGAAAAGATATCGAGCAGCCGCGTATATTGATCCAGAAAAAACAGTTCAAAAAACCCAGATATCAGCACGACGCCGACCAGTATTTTCAGGATACGGTCCGCATAACCGATGTCGGCCACATGGCGTCCAAGCCAGTAGAACAGCAGCGGGATCATGACATCCCTGAATCCCTTGAATTCCAGCGCATTTCTGAAAATGGATAAAAGAAGCAGATAGGCTAAAACCAGCGCCACAATCGCAACGAACTCCAGCCGTATGCGTTTGGACAGCACCAGCAGGCAAGCCAAATAGATCAGGAATTCTGCCGCGGCGACGGCCAGCGAGGAAGCCCGATAAAAATGGGTATGCATCAGCGCCAGCAATGCCTGATAAACGACACTGCCGATCAAAATCGCCGAAACCCATTTTGTCGAAGCCAGCGCATCGGCGCGAAGCAATGGAGTTCCTGGGACGTGCGCGGAAAACTGCATGAGGCGCGCGCTAAAACCGATTCAACACAGTGCCGATCAACACGGCGCCGGCGCTCGCCAGGCTGGCCTGAAATTCCGCAGCGGCGGCCAGTTGGGTGTGATTCTGCCGCAGCACCAGCAACGCTGCGCCGGTGCGCGCCGCAACCATCTCCGCATCGGCGCTGTCGTGCGCGGCGGACGTGTCGATCAGTATCACGTCGTAATGCCCAGCCAGATCCTCCAGCTTGACGGGCGTGGCCGCACGCGACAACAGCTCGGCCGGATTGGGCGGAACCGCGCCCGCGGTGAGAACCGAGAGGTTGGGAAAAGCGGGAATACGGCTCACCGCAGACGTATTGACGCGTCCCGCCAGCAGCTCGGACAGGCCCGGGCGATTCCCCAAATTAAACAACACATGCTGGCGCGGCTGGCGCAGATCCGCGTCGATCAATAAGGTGCGCTCGCCCAGCTGGGAAAACGCCACCGCCAGATTGGCGGCCAGATAACTCGCGCCATCGCCCGCATCGATGCCCGCAATGGTCAGCGTCTTGTTCCGGTTCGAAAACCAGCGCAGCATCAACTGGCTGCGCAACGCCCGCAATTGCTCTGCCTGCTCCCCAAATGGCTCGTAGGCGGCAATCAGGTCGGGACTGAAATGAGCTTCGCCGGGCGCCAGGTAGGGGTAGGCAAACTGATGCGACAGCACCTGCTGCAAGTCGGTTTCGGTAATCAATCCAAGCTTGATGGCCGCCTCGCCGAAACGCAGCTTTTCTTCTTTTTGCAAGCGCACGACACGCTCGGCATCCGCGGATGACAGTTTGCCGGCGTCCAGCAACAGTCTGCCCACATGCGTCTCATTGTTCGCTTGGGATAACCCCTCGACGAGTTTGACGGTATTCGGGTAATGCATATCCATGGCTCCTTTTCGAAATCCGGCGTCAGGCGGTTGCGCTCGTGTCACGCTGGCCTGAGAGCAGGCGAACCCAGCCGGCCACGCGACGGTCGCCGCAGCTTGTTGCCTGCTGTCAGCACGCCCAGCACCGGAACATCCAGTACCGTAATCACGTCATATCCGGAACGCACGCGTCGATTCAGCATCTCGCGGATCAGCGCCAGACTCATTCCCAACAACGTCCCGAGAAGAATTGACAAGGCCACGTTAAGCTTCACATTCGGCGTCGCAGGGATAAGCGGAACGACCGCAGAACTCAATACCGATATCTCGGTTTGATCGGCGTGTCCTTCCATTTGCGTCTGGCTGAAGCGTTCCAGGGCCTGGTCGTAGATGCGCTGCGCACTCTCGACTTCGCGCGCGAATACGGAACCGACATCCCGGTTTGCATTGAGCGCCAATACTTTCGCCTTTTGGGCCGCCACCGCGGCGCGCAATTCGCCTTCGCGCTGGCGCGACACGCGGAGATCGCTATCGATGCTTTGCCGTGCCGTGCGGGTCTCACTCGCAAGTTTTCCGCGCAAGCTGGTCACTTCGGCCTCGGCGCGTTCGTATTCCGGATGATTGGTGCCTACACGCTGCGACAGCTGGCTCAGTTTGGCTTCGCTTCTGGCCAGTTCGCCCTTGAGCCCCTGTATCAGCGGATTGTTCACGACGCTGGCCGATGCGCTGCTGGCGTTATTCTGGATGGACAGGCTGTCGTAAGTCTGTCCCTGCGCAGCCACCAACTGGCTGGAGAGTTCCGCCAGCCGCGCAGACTCGATATCCAGTTTTTCGTCGAGCGAAACAATGCCTTTGCTTTGTTGATAGCTGGAGAGTTTTTCCTGGCTTTTCTCCAGATTGCTGCGCAGTGCGCCCAGTTGCAGGTTGTACCAAACCGCCGTCTGTTTCGCAGGCTGCGTCTTGAGTTCCAGGCTGGTCTGGATATAGGCCTGCACAAAGGCGTTGGCCAGCCGCGCCGCCGTCTGCGGATCCGGACTCCTGTAGGTCACGTAGAGCACGTTGCTGCCGCGTGACGGTTGCACATCCAGATTCTTCAGCAGCGTGTTGGCGAGCCAGTCGCGGATCGATATCCGCGCCGCGACGTCGCGCCGGAATTGCTGCTGGAACGCGGCCTCTCGCGCCAGCTTCAGGTCATCGACCACTTTCAGCGCCACGTTCGGGCTTTTGATGACATCCACCTGGGTCGCCAGATAGCCGGAGACCAGCTGACTGTGCATGGCCTGACCGGTCACCGGGTCCGCGCCGCGCACGTTCACCACCAGCGAGGCGGTGGCCGTGTAGGACTTGGGCAGCAGTAGACTGATGGCGCCGACCAGCGCCACGCTCAGCGCCAGCGTGAGCAGCATCAGCGTCTTGTGCGCTTTGAGGATCAACAGCAATTGCAGGATATTCATGACTGAGCGACCTCCCCCTGCAACAAATGGCTAAAACAGGCTTTCCTTGACATACACCACATCTCCTTCCTGCACCGGGTCGGTCAGCGCGGCTTTCAGTTGAACTGGCTGACCCGCTGACCCCTGCCGGCGAATCTGGATGCCTTTCTGCGTACCGCGCTGCGTAATGCCGCCCCCCAGCGACAGGGCCTGCATCACATTCATGTTTTTTTCCAGACGAAATGCACCCGGTTTCTGCACCTCGCCATAGATGTAAAACACAGCGGCGCGCGGCACGAAAATTACGTCGCCGCCAATGACCTGATGGTTCAAGTCAAATTGCCCGTCCTGGAACAGCGACCTGGTATCGATCCTGATTCGCTGCGACTTGCCATCCTGGTTCCGGATCAGCGTGAGATCGTCGGCGCCCTCCAGGGTCACGCCCCCAGCTTGTGCAAGCAGGTCCGAAATCGTGCTGGTGGTCTCCAGCGGATATTTCCCGGGCTTGTTGACCTGCCCCAGGACCGAAACCTGTTTGCTGCGATATGCCTTGACGATCAGGTTGACCTGCGGTTTCTTGATGAAGCCGCCTTTTTCCAGGGCTGCTGCGATCAGCCGCTGTGCGGTGCTGGCCGTCTCCCCCGCTATCGTCACGCCGCCTATCATCGGGAAATCGATCTTGCCTTGC